>JBMFPD010000001.1:0-66859 GCA_049969295.1 Anaerolineae bacterium
CGAAGTGCCGGCCTCGGCCCGCCTGCGGGTGGTGCAGGGCCAGAGGGTGGCAGGTGACCAACTGACCGACGGCGTGAAGAACCCCAAGGAGCTCTTGCGCATCCTCGGCCGCGAAGAGGCCCAGATGTACCTGCTCCAGGAGGTGCAGCGGGTCTACCGCACCCAGGGCGTGAATATCAACGACAAGCACATTGAGATCATCATCCGCCAGATGACGCGCCGGGTGCAGGTTCAGAAGCCGGGCGACACCGACTTCCTCGTGGGCGAGTTGGTGGACCGCTTCCGGTTTGAGGAGGTGAACCGGGAGGTCATTGAACGGGGCGGCACGCCGGCGGTGGCACGGCCGGTGCTCCTGGGGATCACCAGGGCGGCGCTGAACACCGAGAGCTTCCTAGCCGCGGCGTCTTTCCAGGAGACGACCCGCGTCCTGACCGAGGCGGCGGTCAAAGGGGCCAAGGACGAACTGCGTGGCCTCAAGGAGAACGTCATCCTGGGCCGCCTGATCCCGGCAGGGACGGGCTTCCGCTACCGCGAGAAGAAAAAGGAGGCCCTGGAGCGGGAGGCGGCGGCCTGGGCGGCCCAGAGCCTGGCCCTCAAAGGGCCTGCGCCTGCGCTGGGAGAGGTGGGACTTTCCCCGGACGAGGATGAGATTTGACCCTCCGGGGAATTTATGCTAAAGTATGTGTTCGTGGGTCGCTTTTGCCGGTCCTATACCTTTGGCTGTGCAGAAGGCCCTCGCTGTGGTGTGCAACGAGGGCCTTCTTGAGCCCAGCGGGAAGCCCTTGTCTTGTGAGGAAAGCGGGAGGTTCATCTTGCCGACCATCAACCAACTGATTCGGAAAGGCCGGAAACCGGTCCAGAAGAAAGAAAAGGCGCCCGCTCTGCGGTTCACCTTCAACGCCCTCAAGAACCGCATGCGGAAGATGCCGCGCGGCAACCCGCAGAAGCGGGGGGTCTGTACCCAGGTCAGGACGATGACCCCCAAGAAGCCGAACTCCGCCCTGCGGAAGATCGCCAGGGTCCGCCTGACCAACGGCATTGAGGTCACCGCCTACATCCCGGGCGAGGGCCACTCCCTGCAGGAGCACTCGGTGGTCCTGGTCCGTGGAGGCCGCGTCAAGGACCTGCCGGGCGTGCGCTACCACATTGTGCGCGGCGCGCTGGATGCCGGGGGCGTGGAAGGGCGCAAGCGGGGCCGGTCCAAGTACGGCACGCGCCGGCCGAAGCAGAAGGCTGTCGCGTAGGCGGGGAGTTCTGCAGGGGCTGGGGCGCAGTGCCGCCCTTTCAAGCCGGGTTGGAGAAGGGAAGCATGCCAAGACGGTACCGTCCAGAACGACGAGAGGTCCCACCAGATATCAAGTACCAGAGCGTGCTGGTGGCGAAGTTCATCAACCACCTGATGCGCAACGGCAAGAAGAGCCTCGCGGAGCGCATCATGTACGAAGCCATGGACATCATCCGCGAGCGGACCAAGCAGTCTCCGCTGGAGGTGTTTGAGCGGGCCGTGGCCAACGCCACGCCGGTCCTGGAAGTCAAGCCCCGCCGGGTGGGTGGGGCAACCTACCAGGTGCCGGTGGAGATCCGGCCCGAGCGCCGCACCAGCCTGGCCATGCGGTGGCTGGTCCAGTCGGCCCGCAGCCGGCACGGCAAGAGCATGGCCGAAAAACTGGCCGCCGAGTTGATGGATGCTGCCCAGGGCCAAGGGGCAACGATCAAGCGCAAAGAAGATACCCACAAGATGGCGGAGGCGAACCGAGCATTTGCCCACTATCGCTGGTAGTCCCCTGGAGCGCATCCCCCTGCCTGGCCAGCCTGCTGGCGGCGTGGGAGGCCTGTCCTTTCCGTTGTTGTTGCGCCACAAGGCAACAATCACAGGCCTCCGGTAATTGAATGAGAGCAGTCCCTCGCGGACTGGATGTGGACAACTGGAGAGCGGTACACGATCGGGACGGTGGAGGAGCCCGATGGCCCGGCCCTGTCCTCTGGAACGGGTTCGCAACATCGGCATGATCGCCCACATTGATGCGGGCAAGACGACCACGACGGAGCGGGTCCTGTTCTATGCCGGGCGGACCCACCGCATGGGCAATGTGGACGAAGGCACCACCGTCACCGACTGGATGGAGCAAGAGCGGGAACGGGGCATCACCATCACCGCCGCCGCGGTGACCTGCTTCTGGCGCGACCATCAGATCAACATCATTGACACGCCCGGGCACATTGACTTCACGGCAGAGGTCCAGCGCAGCCTGCGGGTGCTGGACGGCGGGGTGGTCATCTTTGACGCCGTGGCCGGCGTGGAGCCCCAGTCGGAGACGGTCTGGCGGCAGGCCGACCGCTATGGCGTGCCCCGCATCTGCTTCATTAACAAAATGGATCGGTTGGGGGCCGACTTCTGGCGGGCGGTGGAGACGATCCGCGAGCGCCTGAACGCCAACCCGGTGGCGGTACAGGTCCCCATCGGGGTGGAGGCCTCCTTCCAGGGCCTGGTGGACCTCATCACGGGCAAGGCCCTCCTCTACGCCGATGACCTGGGCACAGTCATCCGCTCCACGGAGGTCCCAGAGGACCTGCAGGAGGAAGTGGCCCTGCGCCGCGCCCAGATGCTGGAGCAGATCGTGGAGACGGACGACGCCCTTCTGGAGCGGTACCTGGAAGGGGAGGAGATCGCCCCCGAGGCGCTCCGGCGGGCCCTGCGGCGGGCCACCATCCAGGGCAAACTGGTCCCGGTCCTCTGCGGTGCGGCGTTGCGGAACAAGGGGGTGCAGCCCCTCCTGGATGCGGTGGTGGACTACCTGCCCTCGCCCCTGGACGTGCCCCCGATCCGCGGGACACACCCGAAGACGGGCGAAGTGCTGGAGCGGCCGCCGGAGGAGAACGGCCCCTTGACTGCGCTGGCCTTCAAGGTGGTCTCCGACCCCTACGTGGGGCGTCTGGTCTACTTCCGGGTCTATTCCGGCAAGGTCCGTTCGGGGCAGGCGGTGCTGAACGCCACCCGGGACTGCAAGGAGCGGATGGGGCGCATCCTGCGGATGTACGCCAACCACCGCGAGGAGGTGGAGGAGGTCCACACAGGGGACATCGGCGCGGCCCTGGGCCTGAAGATGACCTTCACCGGGGAGACGCTGTGCGACCTTTCCCACCCCATCGTCCTGGAGCCCATCACCTTCCCGGAGCCGGTCATCTCCGTGGCCATTGAGCCCAGGACGCAGGCCGACCAGGACAGGCTGACGGAAGCCCTGGAGCGGCTGGCGGAGGAGGACCCCACCTTCCGGGTCCGGGTGGACGAGAACACCGGCCAGACCATCATCTCTGGCATGGGCGAACTGCACCTGGAGGTGCTCCTGGACCGGATGGTGCGGGAGTTCCATGTGGCGGCCCACGTGGGCAAGCCGCAGGTCGCCTACCGGGAGACCATCACCCAGAAGGTGGAGGCCACGGCGCGGTTCGTGCGGCCGGGGACGGTCAAGCCGCAGTTCGCCGAGGTGACGCTGGAGGTGGAGCCCCTGCCCAAGGGAGGGGGGCTGGTCTTTGAGAACCGTCTGCCGGAGAAGGTCTGGCCGCCTTCGGTCATCGCCGCGGTGGAGGCTGGCGTGCGGGAGGCCATGGAGAGCGGCATGCTGGCCGGCTACCCAATGGTGGACGTCAAGGCGGTGCTGGTCCACGCGGCGAGCGACGAAGAAGGGGCCTCCGAGCAGGCCTTCAAGGTGGCTGGGTCCATGGCCTTCCGCGAAGCGGCGCGCAAGGCAGGGCCGGTCCTGCTGGAACCGATCATGAAAGTGGAGGTGGTGACGCCGGATGCCTTCACCGGCGACGTGTTGAGCGACCTGAACGCCCGCCGCGCCCAGATTGAGCGGATGGAACTCCGCTCCGACGGGATGCAGGTGGTCCGGGCCCTGGTGCCGCTGGCACGCATGTTCGGCTATGCCACCGACCTGCGCTCCGCCACCCAGGGACGGGGGACCTTCACCCTGGAGTTTGACCACTACGCCCCGGTCTCCCAGGAGGTGCTGGAGAAGATGCTGGGCGGCTGGGTGGCCTGAGCGCTCTTCCCGGCGCAGAGGGCACGCCAGGAGGCGTGCCCTACGGTCTGTCGTGCCAGAAGGCCGTCAGAGTTCTATAAGCGGGTCAGCCCTGTCCCAAAGAGGGGGTGGGATTTGCCAAAGGGACCCCTCTGCGTATAATATGGGAGTTTGCGTGCCCCAGATAGGGGCCTTGCGATGTTTTCCGGCGGCTCCTGGGAGCCGCGCTGAGTACCAGGGAAAGGAGAGGAACCATGGCCAAGCCGAAGTTTGAGCGGACGAAGCCCCACGTGAACGTGGGGACGATTGGGCACATTGACCACGGGAAGACGACCCTGACGGCGGCGATCACGAAGGTGCTGTCGCTGAAGGGGTTGGCCCAGTACCGGCCCTTTGAGAGCATTGACAATGCGCCGGAGGAGAGGGCGCGGGGCATCACCATTGCCATTGCCCATGTGGAGTACGAGACGGAGAAGCGGCACTACGCCCATGTGGACTGCCCTGGGCACGTGGACTACATCAAGAACATGATCACGGGGGCGGCCCAGATGGACGGGGCGATTCTGGTGGTGGCGGCGCCGGACGGGCCGATGCCGCAGACGCGGGAGCACGTGTTGTTGGCGCGGCAGGTGGAAGTGCCGGCGATGGTGGTGTTTCTGAACAAAGTGGACATGATGCAGGATGAGGAGTTGCTGGAGCTGGTGGAGTTGGAGTTGCGGGAGCTCCTGAGCACGTATGGGTTCCCTGGGGATGAGGTGCCCATTGTGCGGGGGAGTGCGCGCAATGCGTTGGAGTCGCCGTCCACGGACCCGAATGCGCCGGAGTATGCGTGCATTTGGGAGTTGCTGCGGGTGATAGATGAGTACATTCCGACGCCGGTGCGGGAGATAGACAAGCCGTTCCTGATGCCGATAGAGGATGTGTTTGGGATCAAGGGGCGCGGGACGGTGGTGACGGGCCGGGTGGAGCGGGGGATCATCCGGCCGATGGATGAGGTGGAGATTGTGGGGTTGCGGGACACGCGGCGGACGGTGGTGACGAGTGTGGAGATGTTCCGCAAGGTATTGGATGAGGGGCGAGCGGGAGACAACATAGGGTGTCTGCTGCGAGGGATAGAGCGGGACGAGGTGGAGCGTGGGATGGTGTTGGCGGCGCCGGGGTCCATCACGCCGCACACGACCTTTCTGAGTGAGGTGTACGTGTTGAAGAAGGAGGAAGGGGGGCGGCACACGCCGTTCTTCAGTGGGTACCGGCCGCAGTTCTACATTCGGACGTTGGACGTGACGGGGGAGATTCAGTTGCCCGAGGGCGTGGAGATGGTGATGCCTGGGGACAACGTGAATCTGAAGGTGAAGTTGATTGCGCCGGTGGCGCTGGAAGCGGGGTCGCGGTTTGCCATTCGGGAGGGCGGCCGCACCGTGGGCGCCGGCGTCATCACCAAGATCCTGGAGTAGCCAAACGTGTTCTGGGGGGCGCACCGGCCCACGGTGCGCCCCCACCACGGAATCGGACCGACAAGACCGCAGACCGGGCTTTGGGGGAACCATGGCGAAGCAGAGAATTCGGATTCGGCTGAAGGCATACGATCATCGGGTCCTGGACCAGTCGGTGCAGCAGATCGTGGAGACGGCAGAGCGGACCGGCGCGCTGGTGGTCGGGCCTGTGCCCCTGCCCACGCGCATTGAGCGGTTCACCGTGATGCGGTCTCCCTTCATTGACAAGGACTCGCGGGAGCAGTTTGAGATCCGCACCCACAAGCGCCTGATTGACGTGGTGGATCCTGGCTCCAAGACCATTGACCAGTTGATGCGGCTGCAGTTGCCGGCTGGCGTGGACATTGAGATCAAGCTCTAGGCGTGGGTGCCTCCGGCCCCGAACGCTCTGGGCTTCGCGGCCCGTGTATGGGGTCCCCTCCGAAGGCCCGGAACACTTTTGGAGAAGGGAGGAGGGAGCCCAGGGATGATGCGGCCGTTCGGCCGGCAGTCCCTGCTCCCAGGAGACAGGCTATGAAGGGAATCATCGGCAGGAAGATAGGGATGACCCAGATCTTTGACGAGAAGGGTGAGGTCATCCCGGTCACGGTCATCCAGGCGGGCCCCTGCTATGTGACGCAGGTCAAGACAGAAGCGACCGATGGCTACAACGCGGTGCAGTTGGGGTTTGAGGAAGTGCCACCCCGCAAACTGAACCTGCCGCTGTTGGGCCATCTGAAGAGGGCTGGTGTGCCGGCCTTGCGCCACCTGCGGGAGTTCCGGGCCAAGGACGCGGCCAACTACCGCCCGGGCCAGAAGATCACCGTGGAGGTCTTCTCGCCTGGCGACCATGTGGACGTGGTGGGCACGTCCAAAGGGCGGGGCTTTGCCGGCGGGGTGAAGCGCTACGGTTTCGGGGGTGGGCCCAAGACCCACGGCCAGTCCGACCGCCACCGGGCACCGGGTTCGGTGAGTTCGGGGACCACCCCGGGCCGGGTCTGGAAGGGGAAGCGCATGGCTGGCCACATGGGCAACCGCCGGGTCACCGCGCAGAACCTGACCGTCGTCCGCGTGGACGCGGAGCGCAACTTGCTGGTGGTGAAGGGGCCGGTGCCCGGACCCCGCAATGGCCTCGTGGTTGTCAAAGAAGCCAGAAAGCAGGGGTAGAGGAGACGGGCGATGCGACTTCCTGTGCACGATATGACGGGGCAAAAGGTGGGCGAGGTGGACTTGCCGGAGGAGATCTTCGGCATTGAGCCGAACGTGCCGGTCATGCACCAGGCCCTGGTGCGCCAACTGGCCAACGCCCGCCTGGGGACCCACGATACCAAGACCCGCGGTGAGGTGAGCGGTGGGGGCCGCAAGCCCTGGCGCCAGAAGGGGACCGGCCGGGCCCGCCAGGGGAGCACCCGGGCCCCGCACTGGCGCAAAGGGGGCACCGTCTTCGGGCCGACCCCGCGCTCCTACGAGCAGCGGATGCCGAGGAAGATGCGTCGGCTGGCCCTCCGCTCCGCCCTCTCGGTGAAGGCGGCGGAGGCTGGGATCGTCCTCGTGGACCGGCTGGAGATGGAGGCCCCGCGCACCAAGGACATGGAGGAGGTGCTGGCCAACCTCTCCCTGGACGACAGCGTGCTGGTCCTCCTGCCGGAGCGGAACTGGGCCGTGGAGCGGTCTGCGCGCAATCTGCCCCATGTCAAGACCCTGCGGGCCCATTACCTGAACGTGCGGGACCTCCTGGAGTACCGTTACGTCCTCATGCCGCTGGGGGCCTTGGACGTCATCCGCGGGTTCCTGGGCCAGGACTGAGGCGCACGGGGCTAGCCACGGCAGAGGGAAGAGGGGGTTGACGATGCACGTCTACGAAGTGCTCAAGCGTCCGGTGATGACGGAAAAGAGCATGTTGCTGGCCGACGGAGGCAAGTACGTCTTTGAGGTGGATCGCCGGGCCAACAAGCACCAGATCAAGCAGGCCGTGGAGACCGCTTTCAACGTGCACGTGGTCTCGGTGAACATCATCAAGATGCCGCCGAAACGGGCCCGGTACGGACGGCGCGTGGTGGTGAAGGAGCCGATGTGGAAGAAGGCCATCGTGACCCTGGCTCCCGGGGAGAGGCTCCCGGTGTTTGAAGGCGTCTAGTCCCCCTGGGGCAGGAGGCTGCTGCTGACCTCAGGGTCGCCTGGGGGAACCGTGGAAGTGAGGTAGAGCGCATGGGTATCAAGGTCTACAAACCGACTTCGCCGGGGCGGCGAGGGATGACCGTCTCCACCTTTGAGGAGATCACCCGCACCGAACCGGAAAAGTCCCTGGTGGTGCCGCTGAAGAAGCACGCCGGGCGCAACGTCCAGGGGCGCATTACCGTGCGACATCGGGGTGGTGGGCACAAGCGCCGCTACCGGATCATTGACTTCAAGCGGGACAAGTTCGGCATCCCAGGGCGGGTGGATTCCATAGAGTACGACCCGAACCGGTCGGCCCGCATCGCGCTGATCGTCTACCCGGATGGTGAGAAACGGTACATCCTGGCCCCTCTGGGGCTCAAAGTGGGGGACACGGTGGTCTCCGGCCCGGAGGCGGATATCCGGGTGGGCAACGCGCTCCCCATCCGGAACATCCCGGTGGGGACCATGATTCACAACATAGAACTGCACAAGGGCCGTGGTGGGCAGTTGGTGCGTTCGGCGGGCACGTCGGCCCAGTTGCTGGCCAAGGAGGGGAACTACGCCCACGTGCGCCTGCCGAGCGGTGAGGTGCGGCTGGTCCACGTGGATTGCATGGCCACCATCGGCCAGGTGGGGAACGTGGACCATCAGAACATCAGCCTGGGCAAGGCAGGGCGCAGCCGCTGGCTGGGCCGTCGCCCGGCGGTGCGCGGGTCGGCGATGACCCCCAGGGACCACCCCCACGGGGGTGGCGAGGGACGTTCGCCCATTGGCATGCCTTCGCCCAAGACCCCCTGGGGCAAGCCCACGCTGGGCTACAAGACGCGGCGCAACAAAGCCACGGATAAGTACATCGTGCGGCGTCGTGGGAAGCGCCGCGGGTAAGGAGAGGTTGAGCGATGTCCAGGTCTCTGAAGAAAGGGCCGTACGTCGATCCCAAACTGCTGCGGCGCATTGAAGAGATGAACCGACGGGGCGAGAAGCGGGTCATCCGCACCTGGTCGCGGGATTCCACCATCTTCCCGCAGATGGTGGGCCACACCATTGCCGTGCACGATGGCCGGCGGCACGTGCCCATCTACATCACCGAGAACATGGTGGGGCACAAGTTGGGCGAGTTCGCGCCCACCCGCTTCTTCCGTGGCCACATCGTCAAGGAAAAAGGGACCCGTCGGGGGCGAGGGTGAGAGCCGATGGAAGTGCGAGCCGTGACCAAGTACGTGGGCATTTCGCCCCAGAAGGTGCGCCGGGTCATTGACCAGGTGCGAGGGAAACCGGCCGAGGAGGCCCTGGCTCTGCTGCAGTTCATGCCTCAGGCCGCTGCCCGGCCGGTGGCCAAGACCATCCGGTCCGCTCTGGCCAACGCCGAGGAGAACTTCGGCCTGGCCCGGCAGGACCTCTACATCGCCAAGATCGTGGCCGACCAGGCTCCCACGCGGCGGTGGCGGCGCTTCGGCCCCCGCGGGCGGTTCAAGCCGATCCTGCGGCGGGCGTCGCACATCACCGTGGTCCTGGCCGAGCGGGAAGGATAACACAAGGACCTGGGCAGGAGTCTCGTAGAGGAGGGATTCGTTGGGGCGCAAAGTACATCCGATCGGCTTCCGGCTGGGCCTCATCAAGGATTGGCGGACCCGCTGGTATGCGGAGGGGAGCCAGTACACCAAGTTGCTGGAAGAAGACCGCCGCATCCGCCGCCGGATCCTGGAACTGAATCCGAACGCGGCCATCTCGTTCATTGAGATTGAACGGTATCCGAACGAGGTCACGGTGACCATCCACTCGGCCCGGCCCGGCATCCTCATCGGGAGGCGCGGGCAGAACGTGAACGTGCTGCGGAACGAACTGCAGCAGTTGACGGACAAGCGGGTCAAGGTGGATGTGAAAGAGGTGGAGAACCCGGACCTGGATGCCCGGCTGGTGGCCCAGAGCCTGGCGGAGCAGCTGGAGCGGCGTGTGGCCTACAAGCGGGCCATGAAGCGGGCCGTGGAGCGGGCCATCCAGGCTGGAGCGAAGGGGGCCATGGTCACCTGTGGCGGACGGCTGGCCGGCGCGGAGATGGCCCGGCGGGAGACGGTCCGGGAAGGCCGCGTGCCCCGGCACACCCTGCGGGCCGACATTGACTACGGCCAGGCGGAAGCCCTCACCACTTTCGGCCGCATCGGCATCAAGGTCTGGATCTATAAGGGCGATGTGCTCCCCGAGAAGGCGGCCGAGGCGGCCGAGGCTGTGGCGGCTGTAGAGGGCTAGGCCGTAACGGGGGGCCTGGGCTCAGCGCGAACTTGGGCAAAGGGAGTGGCATAACCATGTTGATGCCGAAACGAGTCAAGTACCGCAAAGCGCAGCGAGGCCGCATGAAAGGACGGGCCCTCCGGGGCTCCGAGGTCGTCTTCGGGGAGTACGGCCTGCAGGCGCTGGAGCCTTGCTGGATGACCAGCCGGCAGATTGAAGCAGCGCGGCGCGCCATCGTGCGCTACGTGAAGCGCAGCGGCCGCCTCTGGATCCGCATCTTCCCCGACAAGCCAGTGACGGCCAAGCCGGCCGAGACCCGCATGGGCGGTGGCAAGGGGAACGTGGACCACTGGGTGGCCGTGGTCAAGCCGGGCCGGATCCTCTTTGAACTGGCGGGTGTCCGGGAGGAAGTGGCACGGGAGGCCCTGCGGCTGGCGGCCCACAAACTCCCCATCCGCACCCAGTTCGTGAAGCGGACGGAGGAGACCCTATGAAGGCACGGGAACTCCGGGAACTGAGCAACGAAGAGCTCCGGCGGCGGCTGGACGATGCCTACCAGGAGCTGTTCAACCTGCGCTTCCAGTGGGCTACGGGGCAACTGAAGAACCACGCCCGCATGACGCAGGTGAAGAGGGATATCGCCCGCCTGAAGACCGTCCTGCGCGAGCGGGAACTGCAGGCTGAGGTGGGCCAGGAGGCGTAGCGATGAGGGAACGGCGAAAGCGCCTGGTGGGCCGCGTGACCAGCGACAAGATGGACAAGACGGTGGTCGTGCGCGTGGAGCGTCTGAAGCGCCACCCACTGTACGGCAAGGTGATCCGGGTCTTCAAGAAGTACAAGGCCCACGACGAGGGGAACCAGTGCCGGGTGGGGGACCTGGTGCGCATTGTGGAGTCGCGCCCCCTCAGCAGGGAGAAGCGCTGGGTGGTGGAGACGATCCTGGAACGGGCCCAGGAAACCCCGGAGGTCCCCCAGGCCTGAGAACCCGTGGGCCTCAAGCCCTGGACGGCAGGGGGCCAGGGCACGGGTGTGAGGGGGTGTCATCATGATCCAACAGGAAACCAGGTTGGTGGTGGCAGATAACACGGGAGCCAAAGAGATCCTGTGCATCCACATCATGGGCGGCTCCAAGCGGAAGTACGCCACCGTGGGCGACATCATCATCGCCAGCGTCAAGGAGGCCACCCCGACGGCGGCGGTCAAGAAGGGCGATGTGGTGCGGGCGGTGGTGGTCCGCACGGCCAAGGAGTACCGCCGGCCGGACGGCTCCTACATCAAGTTTGACGACAACGCGGCGGTCATCCTGGACGACAGGGGGAACCCCAAGGGGACGCGCGTCTTCGGCCCTGTGGCCCGCGAACTGCGGGAGAAGGGGTTCATGCGCATCGTCTCCCTGGCCCCAGAGGTCCTGTGAGCGGGAGCCGCGCGGCGGAGAGGTTCCGCGAGGAAGGTGGGCGATGAGGAAGATCAGGAAGGGCGATACGGTTGAGGTGATCAGCGGGGACGAGAAGGGCCGGCGGGGGACCGTGCGGGAGGTCCTGCCGGGCCGCTGGTCCGGGCGCCGTACGGGGCCCAACCCGAACCAGGACCGGGTGATCGTCTCCGGGGTCAACCTGGTGAAGAAGCACCAGCGGCGGACGGGAGACGTGCGGACCCAGTTCGGCATCATTGAGCGGGAGGCCCCTATCCACATCTCCAACGTGGCGCTGGTGTGCAAGCACTGCGACCGCCCGACGCGGGTGGGCTTCCGAGTCTTTGAGGATGGTTCCAAGGCGCGCTACTGCAAGCGCTGCGGGGAACTGATTGACTGACAGGCGTGGAGAGCCAGAGGCTGGGGCTCGCCTTCTCCGGGTCCGCAGCCTTGAGGAGTTTGGGGAATGTCCAGGTTGAAGGAACGGTACCGAAACGAAGTGGTCCCGCAGATGATCCGGGAGTTCGGGTATCGCAACCCGATGGAAGTGCCGCGGGTGGTCAAGGTGGTGGTCAACATCGGCCTGGGCGAGGCGCTGGAGAACGTCAAGGCGCTGGATGCGGCCAGCCGGGACCTGGCCACCATCACCGGCCAGAAGCCCATCATCACCCGGGCCAAGAAGTCCATCGCCGGCTTCAAACTGCGGGCAGGGAACCCCATTGGGGCGAAGGTGACCCTCCGTGGGAAGCGGATGTACGACTTCCTGGACCGGCTGTTCAACGTGGCCCTGCCTCGCCAGCGGGACTTCCGCGGGGTCTCGCCCGACGCCTTTGACGGCCGGGGGAACTACACCCTGGGGCTGCGGGAACAGTTGGTCTGGCCGGAGATTGACTACGACTCCATTGACAAGGTGCGCGGCATGGAGATCACCATTGTCACCACAGCGCGGACCGACGAAGAGGCCAGACACCTGCTGCGGCTGATGGGGATGCCGTTCCGGCGGCAGTGAGGCAAGGGCCTGTACCACCAGGAGGGATTCCGTGGCGAGAAAATGCATGTTCTACCGGGAGCAGCGTCGGAAGTACAAGGTGCGGGTGCGGAACCGGTGCAAGATCTGCGGGCGGCCCCGCGGCTACATGCGGCGCTTCGGCCTGTGCCGCATCTGCTTCCGCCGGGAGGCCCTGGAGGGCCACATCCCTGGCGTGGTCAAGTCCAGCTGGTAGGACGGGCCGCGCCGGCCCGGGGAAGAGGCCGACGGGAACTCTGCGTGAGGAGAGTGGGGTGATGATGACGGACCCGATTGCCGATATGTTGACCCGCATCCGGAACGCGGCCATGGCCCGGCATGGCTATGTGGTCATGCCCAGTTCCAAACTGAAGGTGGCCATCGCCCGCATCCTGCGGGAAGAGGGATTCATCCAGGATTATGACGTGACCCAGGACCGTCCCCAGCCCCGGTTGCGCATCTGGCTCAAGTACACGCCGGACCGCCGGCCGGTCATCACGGGCCTGGAGCGGGTGAGCAAGCCCGGACGCCGGGTCTATGCCAAGCGGCGGGAGGTCCCCTGGGTGCGCAGCGGGGTGGGGATCGCCATCCTGTCCACGCCGAAGGGCGTGATGACGGACCGGCAGGCCCGCCGCCTGGGCGTCGGTGGCGAGGTCATCTGCTACGTCTGGTAGGCCGGACGGGGCCTTGGGGATCTGGAAGCAGGAGGTGAGCGGTGTCTCGGATAGGGCGGATGCCCATCGCCCTGCCCAAGGGCGTGGAAGTCAAGGTGGAACCGGGCAACCTGGTGACGGTGAAGGGGCCGAAGGGCACCCTGACCCGGGCCTTGCACCCGGACATGCAGATTGAGGTGGCGGAAGGACAAGTGGTGGTGCGCCGGCCCAGCGAGGCCCGGCACCACCGGGCCCTCCACGGGCTGACAAGGGCCCTTCTGGCCAACATGGTCACCGGGGTTTCGCAGGGGTTCCGCAAAGACCTGGAGATCGTGGGGGAGGGGTACCGTGCGGAACTCCAGGGCCGGAAACTGGTCCTCTCCCTGGGGTTCTCCCACCCGGTAGAGGTGGAGCCGCCCGAGGGGATCTCCTTTGAGGTGGACCGGTCGGGGCGCAAGTTCAGCGTCCTGGGCATTGACAAGGAACTGGTCGGCGAAGTGGCGGCCAAGATCCGCGCCAAGCGCCCGCCCGAGCCCTACAAGGGGAAGGGGATCCGCTACGAGGGCGAGTACGTGCGGATGAAGGCCGGCAAGGGCGGCAAGGGCAAGTAGCAGGAATCTAGGGTGGGCCGGAAACCTCTCCGGCCCGGCTCAAGAACAAGCGAGGGCAGGTGGTCTATGACGGCAGAGGTGGATAAGCGACGGGCCCGTGAGCGGCGGCACCTGCGGGTGCGGAAGAAAGTCTTCGGCACGCCGGAGCGCCCGCGCCTGAACGTGTACCGGAGCCTGAGCCACATCTATGCTCAGGTGATAGACGATACCCGGGGCGTGACCCTGGTCTCCGCGTCCACCATTGACCCGGAAGTGCGGCCCCAGGTGCAGGGGCTCCCCAAGACGGAGCAGGCGCGCCTGGTGGGCAAGAAGGTGGCCGAGCGGGCGCTGGCCAAGGGGATCACCAAGGTGGTCTTTGACCGCGGCGGCTACAAGTACCACGGCCGGGTGAAGGCCCTGGCGGAAGCCAGCCGCGAGGCCGGGCTGGAATTCTAGGCGAGGGGAGGCTGGAAGGTCGGCACGCCGACCTTGTGGAGGAGGCAAACCACGCATGGATACGAGAGGATACGGAGCCGCCTCGTTTGAGGAGATGGAGTACGACGAACGGGTAGTCCACATCGCCCGGACAGCCAAGGTGGTCAAGGGCGGACGTCGGTTCAGTTTCCGCGCCGTGGTGGTGGTGGGCGATGGCAAGGGCCGCGTGGGCGTTGGCATCGGCAAGGCGGGCGAGGTCCCCGATGCCATCCGCAAGGGGTCCGAGAAGGCCAGGCGGAACATGGTGCGGGTCCCCATGGTGGGGAGCACCATTCCCCACGAGGTGCTGGCCAAGTTCGGGGCGGCTGAGGTCCTGCTGAAGCCCGCGTCCCCGGGCACGGGGGTCATCGCTGGCGGTGCAGTGCGCGCCGTGGTGGAGGCGGCGGGCATCCGGGACATCCTCACCAAGTCCCTGGGCAGCGAGAACATCATGAACGTCGCCATGGCCACCTGGGAGGCCCTCAAGCAACTGAAGGATGTGGAGGAACAGGCCCGGTTGCGGGGCCTGCCTTTGGAACGGGTGGCTCCGTTCTGGAGGAGGTCCGGAGATGCCTCGTGAGGACGAGAAGAAGGTGGCTCCGCCCAGGCTGCGCATCACCTGGGTGAAGAGCGACATCGGCTACGACAAGCGGCAGAAGGGGACCATCCGGGCCCTGGGCCTGCACCACCTGGGGGACACGGTGGAGCACGAGGCCACGCCGGCCATCCGCGGGATGGTGGCGAAGGTCATCCACCTGGTGAAGGTGGAAGAGGTCCAGGGGTGAAGGTGTGAGGAGCGGAGAAGCGATGAAGTTGCACGAGTTGCGGCCTGCCGAGGGGGCCAAGAAGAAGCGGAAGCGCGTGGGACGCGGCATCGCGGCCGGCCAGGGCAAGACCGCAGGGCGCGGCACCAAGGGCCAGAACGCCCGGACGGGCGGAGGGGTTCGCCCTTACTTCGAAGGCGGCCAGCTGCCCCTGGTGCGGCGGCTGCCCTTCAAACGGGGCTTCACCAACATCTGGCGCATTGAGTACACGCCGGTCAACCTGGAGCGCCTGGACCGCTTCCCGGCCGGGAGCGAGGTGACCCCCGAGACGTTGGCCGAGGCCGGCATCATCAAGTCGCCCCGGGAGGCGGTGGTCATCCTGGGCCAGGGCGACCTGGACCGCCCCCTGACGGTCAAGGCGCACCGGTTCTCCGCCTCGGCCCGGGAGAAGATCCTCAAGGCCGGGGGCACGGTGGAGGTCCTGGAGTACCAGAGGGCGTAGGAGTTGGGCCGGACAAGGCCTGACCGAGGAGAGGCGAGGACATGTTACAAGCAGTGCGCAATGCCTTCCGACTGCCTGACCTGCGGCGGAAGATCCTCTTCACCTTCTTCATCCTGGTGATCTTCCGCCTGGGCGCGCACGTGCCGGTGCCGGGCGTGGATGCGGAGCGGCTGCGGGCCCTGTTCCAGAGCAACGAACTCCTGGGGCTTCTGGACCTGTTCTCGGGCGGCGCGATGTCCACCTTCTCGGTCATGGCCATGGGGGTCTACCCCTACATCACGGCGAGCATCGTCATGCAGTTGCTCCAGCCCCTGATCCCGCAGTTGGAGCAGCTGGCCAAGGAGGGGGAGCAGGGCCGCCACAAACTGAACCAGTACACCCACTGGCTCACGGTGCCCCTGGCGGCGATGCAGGCCTTCGGCTCGGCGAGCCTGATGGCCCAGCAGGGGATCCTGGTGAACTTCGGTCTCAAGCCCGAGACCCTGATCCCCACCCTCTCCACGGTCCTGACCATGACCGCGGGGACCATGTTCGCCGTGTGGCTGGGCGAACTGATTGACGAGCAGGGGGTTGGGAACGGCGTCTCCCTCATCATCTTCGGAGGCATTGTCGCCCGGGTGCCGCAGACGGTGGGGGCCTACCTCATCGCCCAGGAATGGGGCCGCCTCATCGTCCTGCTGGTCATCATGGTGATCACTGTGGCCGCCATCGTGGTGGTCCAAGAGGGGCAGCGGCGCATCCCGGTCCAGTACGGGCGGCGGGTGCTGGCCATGCGGGGCAACCGGCTGCGGGTGGCTGGCGGCCAGAGCAGTTGGATCCCCCTGCGGGTCAACTCGGCGGGGATGATCCCGCTCATCTTCGCCCAGAGCATCATGCTGCTCCCTGGGACCATTGCCGGCTACTTCGTCTATTCCAACGTGGGGTGGCTGGCCAGCGTGGCCCAGACGGTCTCGCGGATCTTCGACCCCAACGGGTGGGTCTACGGCATCTTGTACTTTCTGATGGTCATCGGGTTCACGTACTTTTACACGGACGTGATCTTCCGTCAGCAGAACCTGCCGGATACCCTGCAGAAGCAGGGCGGGTTCATCCCGGGGATCCGGCCTGGCAAGCGCACGGAGGAGTACCTGAACGGGGTCCTGCAGCGTATCACCCTGGTGGGGGCGATCTTCCTGGGCGCGGTGGCGATCCTGCCCTGGTTGAGCAGCCTCATCACCGGCGAGTCGGTCGGCCGGGGCGGGATGATCATCACCAGCGCTGGGCTCCTCATCGTGGTCGGTGTCGTGCTGGACACCATGAAGCAACTGGAGGCCCAGCTCCTGATGCGGCACTACGAGGGCTTCATCCGCAGGGCAGCCTCCTGAGGGGTCGGTGGGCGATGCCGAAGGACGGTCGCACCTTCATCGTGCTCCTGGGCGCGCCAGGCGCGGGCAAGGGGACGCAGGCGGAACTCCTGCAGAAAGACTACGGGCTGGCGCACATCTCCAGTGGCGACCTCTTCCGCGAGCATCTGGAGAAGGGGACACCGCTGGGCAAGTTGGCCCAGGCCTACATGGACCGTGGCGAGTTGGTCCCCGACGACGTGACCATCGCCATGGTGCGGGAGCGGCTGCAGGAGCCAGATTGCCAGAGAGGAGCCATCCTGGACGGGTTCCCCCGCACGGTGGCCCAGGCAGAGGCGCTGGACGCCCTTCTGAGGGAGATGGGGGAACGGATCTGCGTGGTCCCGTACGTGAAGGTGTCGCCGGAGGTGCTGCTGGAGCGGCTGAGCGGGCGGTGGACCTGTCGCCAGTGCGGTGCGGTGTACCATGTGCTCTACAATCCGCCCAAGGTCGCCGGGGTGTGCGACGAGTGCGGTGGGCCCCTGTACCAGCGCCCGGACGACACGCCGGAGACACAGCGGCGGCGGATTGCTGTGTATCTGGAGCAGACCGCTCCGCTCATCGCTCGCTACCAGGCCCAGGGCCTGCTGGTGGAGGTGGACGGGGAACGGCCGATTGAAGAGGTGCACGCGCTCTTACGGAAGGCGATAGAAGACTCATGCGGCCGTCCATCGTGATCGTTAAGAAAACGGCGGCAGAACTGGCGCTGATGCGGGAGGCGGGCCGGATCGTGGCCCTGGCCCTGCAGGCCATCCGCGAGGCAGCGGAGCCTGGCGTCAGCACGGCGGACCTGGACCGCCTGGCGGAGGAGGTCATCCGCAGCCACGGGGCCATCCCCTCGTTCCTGGGGGTCCCCGGGGGGCCAGGCCGGCCGGACTTCCCGGCCACCATCTGCACCAGCCTGAACGAGCAACTGGTCCACGGCATCCCCCGGCCGGATGTGGTGCTGAAGCCGGGGGACATCCTGAGCGTGGACGTGGGGGCGATCTACGAAGGCTGGCACGGCGATGCGGCCATCACCCTGGGGATCGGCCGCATCTCGGACGAGGCCAGGCGGCTGATCGCCGTGACGGAAGGGGCCCTCCGGGCGGGGATTGCGGCGGCCCGGGCGGGCCGGCGGGTGGCCCACATCTCCAGGGCCATCCAGCGCTACGTGGAGCGCCACGGTTTCAACGTGGTGCGGGAGTACACGGGGCATGGCATCGGCCGGGAGATGCACGAGCCGCCGCAGGTGTTGAACTACCACACCCCCAGCATGCCAGAGGGGCCGGTCCTGGAGCCAGGCATGACCCTGGCCCTGGAACCCATGGTGAACGCGGGGACCTACCGCACCAAAGTCCTGGCGGACGGGTGGACGGTGGTCACGGCGGACGGACGGCTTTCGGCCCACTTTGAGCACACCATTGCCATTACAGAAGGCGAGGCGGAGATCCTGACTCGCCTGTGAAGGAAGAGGAGGAAGGTGACATGAAAGTCCGACCCTCGGTGAAGCGGCGTTGTGAGAACTGCAAGATCATCAGGCGGCGCGGCGTGGTGCGGGTCATCTGCAAGAACCCGCGGCACAAGCAGCGCCAGGGCTAGACCGTTGGGAGGAGGTGCCCTGTCCACAGGGCAGGGGGCAAGTTTCTGAGGAGGTTGCTGGATGGCACGTATCGCTGGGCGGGACCTGCCGCGGGACAAGCGGGTGGAAGTGGCCCTGACGTACATCTACGGCATCGGGCCGTCGCTGAGCCGCGAGATTCTGGCCAAGACGCAGATCAACCCTGACACCCGGGTGCGCGACCTGACGGAGGCCGAGGTCAGCCGGTTGCGGGAGGTGATTGACCGCGAGTACCGGGTGGAAGGCGACCTGCGCCGCGAGGTGGCCATGAACATCAAGCGGCTCATGGAGATCGGTTGTTACCGGGGGATCCGGCACCGGAAGAACCTGCCCGTGCGTGGGCAGCGGACCCGCACCAACGCCCGGACCAAGCGCGGGCCGCGCAAGACGGTGCCCGGGAAGCGGCGGTCTCGGGCCAAGAAGTAAGAAGGACGGGGGGCTTCTGGATGGCCCCCGGTGGCAAGGTTTTCTGCAAGCAGGAGGAACCATGGGACGCGCAAGGCGTGGTACGAGCAGGGCTTCGCGGCGGGAGCGGCGGGTGGTGCCGCTGGCGCAGGCACACATCCAGTCCACGTTCAATAACACGATCATCACCATCACGGACCCCCAGGGGAACACCCTGACCTGGGCCAGCGCGGGCTCGGCCGGCTTCAAGGGGTCCCGGAAGAGCACGCCCTACGCCGCGCAGGTGGCTGCGCAGCAAGCGGTGCGGCAGGCCCAGGACCTGGGCGTGCGGGAAGTGGATATCTTCGTCAAAGGCCTGGGGCCGGGCCGGGAGGCAGCCATCCGCTCGCTCCAGAGCGCGGGGCTGCGCATTCGGTCCATCACCGATGTGACGCCAGTGCCCCACAACGGGTGCCGGCCGAAGAAGAAACGGCGCGTCTAGGGCGAGGCATGCGGGGAGCCAGGGCGCGGGAGGCCCGCGCCTGGCGGGCAGATGAGCAGTGCGGAACACATGCGGAGGAACCATGGGCAGGTATACAGGTCCCGTTTGTAGGCTTTGCAGGCGCGAGGGCATGAAGCTGTTCCTCAAAGGGGAACGGTGCTATACGGACAAGTGCGCGGTGGAGCGCCGGCCGTATCCCCCAGGGATGCATGGGCAGAAGGCGCGCTTCCGGCGCAAGGAATCGGACTACGCGCTCCAGTTGCGGGAGAAGCAGCGCGCCAAGCGCATCTACGGGGTGTTGGAACGGCAGTTCCGTCGCTACTACCAGGAAGCATTGCGGCGGCCGGGACCCACGGGGGCCAACCTCTTGACCATCCTGGAGACCCGGCTGGACAACGTGGTCTACCGCCTGGGGTTCGCCGACTCCCGCGCCCAGGCGCGGCAACTGGTGCGGCATGGGCACTTCTTGCTCAATGGACGGAAGACCGACATCCCCTCGGCCCTGGTGAAGCCGGGGGACGTGGTGAGCGTGCGGCCCGAGAGCCGGCGCCTCACCTACTTCAAGGAACGGGCGGAGGTCCTGGAGTCCAAGCCCTTGGTGAACTGGCTCAGCCGTGATGCCATGAGCCTCTCGGGGAGGGTCCTGAGCCTGCCAGAGCGCAGGGATATTGACGTGGACCTCAAAGAGCAGCTGATCGTAGAGTACTACTCACGGTAGCGCGACGGCATCCGGGCGGGCCGCCTGGGACACGGGGCCTGGGCCCTGCAGTGTGGAGGAGGAGACCTTGGTATCCAATCTGGTGCTCCCAAGAATAGAAACCGTTGCCAGTTCGCGCAACTACGGTCGCTTCAGCATCGGTCCGTTGGAGAGCGGGTATGGCGTCACGCTGGGCAACGCCCTGCGGCGTGTGCTCCTCTCGTCCCTGCCGGGCGCGGCGGTGACCTATATCCGCGTGAGCGGGGTGCCGCACGAATTCACCACCATCCCCCATGTCAAAGAGGACATGATGGCCTTCATCCTGAACGTGAAGCAACTGCGGCTGAAACTGGACGGGGACGAGGAGGTGCGCCTGCGCCTGGCCGTGCGGGGCCAGGGCGTGATCACGGCGGCGGACTTGGAGTGTCCGCCCAATGTGGAGATCGCCAACCCGGACCTGTACCTCCTCACGGCCGATTCGGATGAGGCCGACCTGGACATTGAACTGGTGGTCGCGCCGGGGCGAGGGTACTCGCCGGCCGAGGAGCGGGTGCGCGGCGGCAGCATCGGTGAGATCGCTGTGGACGCCATCTTCAGCCCGGTGCGCAAGGTCAACTACGAGGTGGAACGGGCCCGCATCGGCCATGCCACCAACTACGACAGGCTGCTGATGGAGATCTGGACGGACGGGACCATCTCGCCGGAAGAGGCTCTCTCCAGCGCGGCCAAGATCCTGGTGGACCACTTCCTCCTGGTGGCCAACCTGGGGCGGGAAGCCGCCCCCGAGGAGGAGAGGCGCGCCTTGGGCGGGCCGGAGGTGACGATCCCGCCGGAGGTGGCGGAGACGCCGGTGGAGGAGTTGGGGCTCAGCGTGCGGGCCTACAATTGCCTCAAGCGGGCCGGCATCACCAAGGTGGGGCAGGTCCTGCAGCGCCTCCAGAAGGGCAAGGGCGAACTCCTGAGCATCCGGAACTTCGGCGAGAAGTCACTGGAGGAATTGCTGGCGAAACTGGAAGAAAAAGGCTTCCTGGAGGGCGTGGAGATCCCGGAGGACAACGCGGAATAGGGACGCCCTCCGGGGGTTGGTGTGGGGGAGTTGAGCGGCCATGCGACATAGAGTGGCAGGCAAGAAACTGAGTCGCTCCACAGGGCACCGAAAAGCCCTGCGGAAGAATCTCATGAAGGCACTTTTCATCCACGGGCGCATCAGGACGACGGAGGCGAAGGCGCGGGCTATCCGGCCCGAGGCGGAGAAGCTGATCACGTTGGCCAAGCGGGGACTTGCCGACGCGTCGTACGGCGTCCACGCGCGGCGACTGGCGGCCGCCCGCCTGAGCGACAAGGAGGCGGCCAAGGTCCTCTTTGACCAGGTGGCCCCCAAGTACGCCGAGCGCCCGGGGGGCTACACCCGCATGCTGAAGTTGGGGCAGCGCCAGGGCGACGGCGCGGAGATGGTCATCCTGGAGTTGGTCTAGGTCCCTGCGGGAGAAGGATGGGCATGGCCGCCTGCACGGGCCCGGACACCGGGCCGGCCGGGGCAGGTCCTCGGGAAGGGAGGGGACCTATCCGCCGGGTGAAGGCGGTGATCGCCTACGAAGGCACGGACTTCCTGGGGTTCCAGAGGCAGGCCCAGGGGCCGACGGTCCAGGGGGTGCTGGAGGAGGTTCTGGCGAGGATCGCGGGCCACGGTGTGCGCGTGCTGGGGGCTGGCCGGACGGAC
Organism: Anaerolineae bacterium; assembly: GCA_049969295.1. Lineage (GTDB taxonomy): Bacteria > Chloroflexota > Anaerolineae > DTPP01 > DTPP01 > DAOTYM01. Next base: position 21,569 of record JBMFPD010000001.1, read on the forward strand.
GCCGGCGTCCATGCCGAAGGGCAGGTGGTGGCCTTTGACCTGGCCTGGCGCCACCCCCTGGACAACCTGCGGAACGCGCTGAATGCCCTCCTGCCGCGGAGCATCGCCGTGCTGGAGGTGGCCTGGGCACCGGAGGGGTTCCACCCCCGGTTTGACGCCGTGAGCCGGACCTACCGCTACCGGGTCTTCAACCGGCCGGTGCGCAGCCCCTTCGAGGAGCGGTTCGCGTGGCATGTGCCGGAGCCGCTGGACGTGGAGCCGATGAACGCGGCGGCGGCCTTGCTGGTGGGCGTGCACGATTTCGCTTCCTTTGGCCAGCCGACCCAGGGCGAGGCCACGGTGCGGGAGGTCTACCGGGCGCACTGGGAGCGCCGGGGAGACCTGGTCGTCTTTGAGGTGGAGGCCAACGGGTTCCTGCGGGGAATGGTGCGCAGCCTGGTGGGGACGCTGGTGGAGGTGGGCCGGGGACGGCTCTCGCCGTCCGAGGTGGGGCGGATCCTCCAGGCCCGCGACCGGAGTGCGGCGAGCCCGACGGCCCCGCCCCAGGGGTTGTTCCTGGTCCACGTGCGGTATCCGTGAGGGCGGTTCGGGGCTGGCCAGGGGGCGAGAGTTTTGAGAAGGAGTTGAGCGGCTGTGAGAACGTATGCGGTCAAGGCTTCGGAGATTGAGCGGCGGTGGTACGTGGTGGATGCCCGGGGCAAGACCCTGGGGCGTCTCGCCTCGGAGATCGCCAAGATCCTGATGGGGAAGCACAAGCCCTACTACTCCCCGCACCTGGATTGTGGGGATTACGTGGTGGTGGTCAACGCGGCCCAGGTCCGGGTGACGGGGCGCAAGTTGCGGGAGAAGATGTACTACCGCCACTCCCTGTACCCTGGCGGGCTGAAGGAGATCCCCCTCTACCGGATGCTGGAGAAGCATCCGACGCGGGTGCTGGAACTGGCGGTGCGCCGGATGCTGCCCCAGAACCGCCTGGGTCGGCGGATGTTCAAGAAACTCAAGGTCTACGCAGGGAGCGAGCACCCTCACCAGGCGCAGAAACCTGAGCCTCTGGACCTGTAGGAGGAGAGGAAGGGGTTATGGAAGGCCAATACTACGAGGCGGTCGGCAGACGGAAGACGTCCACAGCGCGCGTGCGCATCTACCCTGGCGGGCAGGGGCGCATCCTGGTGAACGAGAAGCCCCTGGAGGAGTACTTCCCCCGGCCCCGGGATGTGCACCACCTTCTGGAGCCGCTGAAGGTGACGGGGTACCAGAGCGCGCTGGACGTGACGGTGCTGGTCAAAGGAGGGGGCATCTCCGGACAGGCGGGAGCGGTGCGCCACGGGCTGGCGCGCGCCCTTCTGCTCCTCAACCCCGAACTGCGCCCGGTGCTCCGGAAGTACGGCTTGCTCACCCGGGACCCCCGCATGAAGGAGCGGAAGAAGCCTGGCCTCAAGCGGGCGCGGAAGGCACCGCAGTACACCAAGCGCTAGGCTGTGGCTGGCGGGCTTGTCCCGCTGGCGAAGGGAAGACGCGAAAGGGGTGGCCTCCCTGGGGGGAAGGCCACCCCTTTTCGCGCCGGTGGGCTGGCTGGTGAGCCAGGAGCCCCCGTCCCGGGATGGGAAAGGTTCTCTACCCCTTCAGCGCCCCGGCCAGGAGGCCGCGGGTGACGTACCGCTGGAGCAAGAGGGCCAGGACCACCGAGGGCAGGAGCCCCATGAGGATGCTGGCGCAGACCAGGGAATAGTAGACGTGGTAGTCGGTGACCAGGGTGGCGATGAGCACCGGCACGGGGTAGACTTCCGACTTCGTGTTGACGATGAAGGGGATGAGGAACTCGTTCCAGGAGAGGATGAAGACGATCACCCCGGCCGCGCCCATCCCGGGGGCTGAGAGGGGCAGCACCACCCGCAGGAAGGAGCCGAACCGGGTGCATCCGTCAATGCGGGCCGCATCCTCCAGTTCCTCCGGCAGGGAGGCGAAGAAGGACTGCAGGATCCAGATGGTGTACGGAAGGAGGAAGCCCGTCAGGGTGAGGATGACCCCGATGAGGGTGTTCAGGAGTTTGAGGGTCCGCAGGGTGACGAAGAGGGGGATCATCAGCACCATGAGGGGGACCATGCGGCTGGCCAGGTTGGTGTACATGAAGCCCTGCGTCCACCGCTGGCGGAGCCGGGCGATGGCATACGCGGCCATGGACCCGATGACCAGGTTCAACAGGGTCGTCGTGGTGGCGATGATCAGGCTGTTCAGGAAGACGCGCTTGAACTCAAAGACGATCCTCGGCAGGTGGTAGAAGCCGGTGTCGTGGAGGATGTCCTCCCGGCCGAAGAGGATCACCTGGAAGTTCTGGGCTGTCACCTCTGTGGGGATGAGGCGCATGTAATCCTCCACCAGGGACTTCTCCGTCTGGATGGCTCCCAGGAAGAGGAAGAAGACCGGGCCGAGGATGAACAGGGTCACCAGGATGTTGGCCAGGCTGATGCCCACCGCATCCAACCGAAGCCATCGGCGCAGCGTTCGGGCCATGCTCGTTCCTCCCTACGCGTACTCCACCCGGCGGTAGACCACCAGGATATAGGTGACGGTGATGATGGCGATGACCAGGGCCATCACGTAGGCCGCGGCCGCCCCCACGCCGATCTCCAGGTAACTGAAGGCGTGCTGGTAGGTGTACCAGGAGGCCACCCAGGTCCTGTCGCCCGGCCCCCCAGCCGTGATGGCGAAGATCTCGTCGAAGACCATGAAGGCGAAGGCCGTGCGCAGCACCAGGATGATGGCCAGGGTGGAGCGGATGAGAGGGAAGGTGATGAAGCGGAACCGCGCCAGGGCCCCGGCTCCATCCACCTTGGCCGCATCGTACAGGTCCTCGGGGATGCCCTGGAGCGCGGCGTGGAAGAGGAGCACGGAGAAAGGCGTCACCCGCCACATGAAGGCCACCACCACCGAGAAGAGGGCGAGTTTGGGGTTCCCGGCGAACTGCATGAACTGGTCAATGAGGCCCAGTTTATAGAGGATGACGTTGAGGTAACCGAAGGAAGGGTTGTAGATGTAGAACCACATCAGCCCGTTGGCGATGGGAGGGACGGCCCAGGGGAGGAGCATCAGGGCCTTGTTGATGGTGCCAAAGACGCGGGCCCGGGTGTCGTTGATGATCAGGGCGATGCTGAGCCCCAGCGTCACCTCCAGGGCCACCGTGGACCCCACGAACTCGGCGGAGTGCAGCATGGACCGCCAGAAGACGGGGTCCCGGAAGATGGTCCCGTAGTTCTTGAGACCCACGAAGGGCAAGTTCCCCTTGGCCAGGCCCTTGAGGGTCACCTCGTGGAGGGAGAGCCACAGGGCGTAGAGGATGGGGTAGGCGATGATGGCCAGGAGGAAGAGGACGGCTGGCAGGACCAGGAGGAAGGCCAGGAGGCCTGGCCTGAGTTCGCCCTTGCCCACCCAGGTCCGGAGCCGCGCCCAGAGGGAAGGCCGAAGGGCCTCGGTCCGCTCCATGGGAGAACCTCCTCGGTTCGGGAAAGGGGGTGGCCCTGACCTGTTTGCAGGGCCACCCCGCGCGCAGCCTGGGGCCGGTCCGCGTGCTAGCCGGCCACTTCCTTGTGCTTGGCGATCATCTCATCGCAGGCCTGGTCCGCGGTGATCTTGCCGGCCAGGCAGTTGGCGATGGAGACCTGGGCCGCGTCCTGCCACTTCTGGTGCCAGGGCTTCATCATGGCCGGGACGACGATGAACTTGACCGTGGCCTTCTCCCACTGCTTGAGGTTCAGGTCCACGTCGGTCCACTTCTTCCAGGCCTCGCGGATGGCCGGGTGGCGGTTCACGCTGTTGAACCCGCTGCCCAGCATGGCCCCGATGCCGTACTTCATGGCCGCGGTGTAGTTCCCGTCCTTGGTCTTGCCGCCCGCGGCCTGCAGGAGCATCCAGGCCCACTCCTTGCTCTTGGCCGTGGAACCAAGGGTGAAGACCTCTGTCCAGCCCATGGTGCGGCCATCGCCGAAGCACATCATCTGCTTGACCCGCCCCTTGATGGGCGATTCAGCCTCGCTGTTCAGGAGGCTCATGTAATAGTGGTGGGGGAAGAAGTGGAAGGTGTACTTCCCGGTCCAGAAGGCCTTGCAGGCCGGGATGTAGCGCAGTTCCAGCGATTCGGGGGCGGTGATCTTCCATTCCTGGAAGGTCTTCGCCCACCAGGCCAGGGCTTCGCGGGCCTTGGAGCCAGGGCCGAGGGTGGGGTTGGCGTCCTTGTCAAAGACCGTGCCGCCCCAGTTCCAGACCAACTGGTAGAACTGGAAGGTCAGGTGCTCGGCTCCCTGCCCAGCCATCCAGAGGATGGGGTACTCGGCGACGCCATCCTTCTTGAGTTTGAGGCACACATCCACCAGTTCTTCGTAGGTCTTGGGGGGCTCGGTGATGCCAGCCTTCTCAAAGTGGTCCTGGAAGTAGGCCCCGATGTGGAACGACTGGTAATAGGGGAGACCCCAGATCTTGCCGTCCAACTTCACCGTCTGGCGGCAGAGTTCGTTCATGTCGTTCCAGTACTCTTCCACGCCCGGGAGCCCGTCCAGAGGCTGGATGACCTCGTTGTCAATCCACTCGCCGAGCCAGGGCGTGAGGGTCTTGATGACGTCCATCTGTTCGCCGGCCGCGTAGAGGGTGTTGACCTTGGCGTAGACCTGCTCCACGTTGGGCTCGGCCACTTTCTCCACCGGGAGCCCCCAGTCCGCCTCAAACTGGGCGGCCACTTCGTCCTCCGTCTTCCCCCAGGGCCAGTAGACCCAGAAGACCTTGTCGGGCTTGGCAACTGCCGGGGCGGTGGCCCAGGCAGGACCGGCCGGGACTGGGGTGGGCGTGGGAGCAGCAGGAGCCGGCGTGGGGGTGGGGGGCACAGGTGTGGGCGTGGCCTGGGGGCCACAGGACGCAAGGAGGCCGCTTGCTGCCAGGCCTCCGGCGGTGACGCCCGCCATCTTCAGGAACTGCCGACGGGTGACCTTCGGACCAGCCATCTTTTCCCTCCTTTCTGGATGCTTTTGGGGGTGTTGGGTGCAGCCCATTTACAGGCAGCGACTTCGGACTGAAGTGCCCAAAGGCACCTTCCAAAGGGGTTGTTCCTCCTGGCCTCACCTCCTTTCCTGGCTTCGGCGGAAGAGCGATGGCCTCACGCGCCCCAGGGGCAGGGAAAGGGCACCTTTGCCCTTGGGTTGTGGGCGGCCAAGGGCGCCGTCTGGGGTATCTGGATCTGCCGCAAGCAAGGGGGATAGTTCCTGAGACGTTATATCACAAACCGGTACATCTGTCAAATCGCCCGGGCAGGCCTTGCGGCTGCGTTTCGTGGTGGGCCGCCCGAGCGACCCCGCCGCTCGCCCGGCGCTGGCGCAGGACGGTGTCCGATGGCCTTCTGACTTGACGCTGCGGGCCTCGCGCCCGTATAATGCCCGCAGCCGCCACAGGGCGGAGCGAGAGGACCCGTCTTCCCCCCGCAGGAGGGCGCATGCCGAGACCCGAACGCTCCATCTGGACCGTGGAGGATTTCCGCCGGGCGCTTCAGGAACCTCTCCCGGGGCTGGGAGCACAACTGCGGATGTCGCCACGGCCCCGCCCCACGCGCCCCTGGCCCCCGGGGCATTCCTCCCGGCGCGCCGGCGTCCTGCTCCTCCTCTACCCGAACGCAGGGGAGTGGTGGTTCCCCCTGACCCTGCGCACGGAGGGTCTGGCCACCCATCAGGGGCAGGTCTCCCTGCCAGGCGGGGCCTGGGAGCCAGAGGACCCCAACCTCCAGCACACCGCCCTGCGGGAAACCGAGGAAGAACTGGGGGTGCCCTCGGAGACGCTCCAGGTGCTGGGCAAACTGACCCCCCTCTACATCCCGCCCAGCGATTTCTGCATCCACCCCTTTGTGGCCGTGGCAGACGCGCTGCCCCGCCTCCACCCCGACCCCACGGAGGTCGCCCAGGTCATCCAAACGCCCCTCCGGGTCCTCCTGGACCCAGGGGCGCGTCAGTGGGAAGAGCGGCCGGTGCGCGGCGTGCTGGCCCGTGTCCCCTACTTCGCCATTGAGGGGCACAAGGTCTGGGGGGCCACGGCCATGGTCCTTTCGGAGTTCGCCGCCTGCCTGGAACGCCTTGGGTAGAGGCGCTGCCTCCTGCGCCCTGGGGCTTGCCGGGCCCCCCGACCCTGGTTCAGGGCACCCGCAGCACCGCCCCCTGCGCCGCCGAGGTCACCAGGGCGGCGTAGCGGGCCAGGTAGCCCGTGGTCACTTTGGGCGGGATGGGCGTCCAGCGGGCCCGTCGCTCCGCCAGCACCTCCTCGGAGACCAGGAGTTCCAGCTTCCGCGCCGGGATGTCAATGCGGATGCGGTCGCCATCCTCCACCAGGCCGATGGGCCCACCGGCCATGGCTTCTGGCGAGACATGCCCGACGGCCGCGCCCCGCGTCGCCCCGGAGAAGCGGCCATCCGTCAGAAGGGCCACCCGCCCGTCCAGGCCCATCCCTGCCAGAGCCGAAGTGGGGGCCAGCATCTCCCGCATCCCCGGGCCGCCCCTGGGCCCTTCGTACCGCACGACCGCCACGTCGCCCGGCTGGATGCGCCCGCTCAGGATGGCCTCCATGGCCTCCTCTTCGCTGTTGAAGACCCGGGCCGGGCCCTCGTGCACCCGCATCTGCTCCACCACCGCCGACTGCTTGACCACCGCCCCCTCCGGTGCCAGGTTGCCCCACAGGATGGCGATGCCGCCGTCCGGCGCGTGGGGGTTGTCCACCGTGCGGATGACCTCCGGCCGCCGGATGCCGGCGCCCTGCAGGTTCTCCCCCACCGTCTGCCCGGTGACGGTCAGGGCGTCCGTCTCCACAAGGCCGTGGCGGGCCAGTTCGGCCATCACCGCGGGGACCCCGCCCGCACGGTCGAAGTCCTCCAGGTGCCATGGTCCAGCAGGGCTCAGGCGCACCAGGTTGGGCGTGCGCGCGCTGATGGCGTCGAAGAGGCTCAGGGGCAGGTCCACCCCGGCCTCGTAAGCGATGGCCGGCAGGTGCAGCACCGTGTTGGTGGAGCCACCGATGGCCATGTCCACGGCGATGGCGTTGCGGAAGGCGGCAGGGGTCAGGATGTCCCGCGGGCGCACACCCTGCTTCAGGAGGTGCATCAGATGCCGGCCGGCTTCCTTCGCCAGCCGCACCCGCGCCGAGAGGACCGCCGGGATGGTCCCGTTGCCCGGCAGGCCCATGCCCAGGGCCTCCGTCAGGCAGTTCATGGAGTTGGCGGTGAAGAGGCCGCTGCACGACCCACAACTGGGGCAGCAGGTCCGTTCCAGTTCGGCCAGTTCCTCGGCCGTGATCTCGCCGGCCTGGAAACGGCCCACGGCCTCCGAGATGGTGGCGTAGTCGGTGGCCCGGCCCTGGAACTCGCCAGCCAGCATCGGCCCCCCGCTCACGACCACAGCCGGGATGTTCAACCGGGCCGCCGCCATGAGCATCCCCGGCACCACCTTGTCGCAGTTGGGGATGAGGACCAGGCCGTCCAGTTCGTGGGCCATGGCCATGGCCTCCACGCTGTCGGCGATGAGTTCCCGGCTGGGGAGAGGGTAGCGCATCCCCTGGTGCCCCATGGCCATGCCATCGCAGATGGCGATGGCCGGGAACTCCAGGGGCACGCCCCCTTCCATCCGCACCCCTGCCGCGGCGGCCCGGGCAATGGTATCCAGATGGAGGTGGCCGGGGACCAGGTCGTTCTGGGAATTGACGATGCCGATGAGGGGGCGGCCGATTTCCTCGTCAATGAGGCCGTCGGCGTAAAGGATGCTCCGGTAAGGTGCACGACGCGGGCTGCGCTGGCGGAACTGGATGCGTTCCTCGTACATGGCTGGACCTCCTGTGCGAGAATCTCTGGGACGGATGGGCGGATTATAAACCCCAGCGCGGGCAACCGTCAACCACCAGAGGGGAGTCGGCAGGGCTGTCCCCGTTTTTACAAAAGGGGAAGGCCATGACCGCTCTTCCCGGCGCAGAGGGCACGCCAGGGAGGCGTACCCTACGGTCTGCTGTGCCAGAAGACGGTCAGAGTTCTGTAAGAATGGGTCAGCCCTGCCCGCGGCCTCCGCGGCAATTGACATTCGGCTGGAGTTCTTTTACAATATTGATTGGCCCCTCGTCGGTGCTCTTTACTATAGGGCGGGGTTGCATTTCCTCAGTTCTGCACCGGCCTGGGGTGCCGGGGCGTCCCGGCAAGGCACGATTCAGGAACCGCTTTGAGGAGGGTTGGATGGCGCAGTACGCGTTGGATAAGATCCGCAACATCGCCCTGCTGGGGCACCTGAGTGCCGGCAAAACGTCGCTGGCCGAGGCCATGCTCTACGACAGCGGGGCGACCACCCGTCTGGGGCGTGTGGAGGACGGCAACACCGTCACCGACTACGACGCCGAGGAGATCCGCCGCAAGATCTCCGTCAGCATGGCCATGGCCCCCTGCGAGTGGAAGGGGGGCAAGATCAACGTCATTGACACGCCCGGCTACGTGGACTTCATCGGCGAGGTGAAGAGCGCGGTCTGGGCCGCCGATGCCGCGGTCATCGTGCTGGATGCCGTCTCCGGCGTGGAAGTGGGGACCGAACAGGTCTGGTCAGTGGCCGACGAACGGCACCTGCCCCGGCTGGCTTTCATTAATAAGATGGATCGCGAGAACGTCAATCCCGAAGCGGTCCTCGGGCAGTTGCAGGAGGTCTTCGGGGCCCGCATTGCCCGGGTCCAGATCCCTGTGGGCAAGGAGGCCGGTTTCCGTGGGGTGGTGGACCTTCTGACCATGAAGGCGTACCTGGGGCCAGAAGGGAAGCCTCAGGAGATCCCTGCTGAATTGCAGGCTGAGGCCGAGGAGGCCCGCTTTGCCCTGGTGGAACTGGCGGCAGAAGGCGAGGATGCCCTGCTGGAGAAGTACCTGGAGGAAGGGGCCCTGACGGAAGAGGAGATCGCCCGGGGCCTGCGCACTGCCATCCTGCGGGGCCAGGTCCTGCCGGTCGTCTACGGGGCAGCCACCGCCAACCTGGGCATCCAGGCCTTCATGGACGCTGTCTTCGCCCTCCTCCCCCACCCCGGTGAGGTGCCCGTGCGGGCCAGGGACCTGGGCACGGGCGAAGAGGTGGAACTTCGCTCCGAGGAAGATGGGCCCCTGGCCGCCATGGTCTTCAAGACCATGGCCGACCCCTACGTGGGCAAGATCTCCTACCTGCGCATCTTCTCCGGCGTCCTGGAGTCGGACTCCCGCGTCTTCAACCCCCGGACCGGCCAGGAGGAACGGATCGGCCAGCTGGCCATGATGCGGGGCAAGGAGCAGATCCCCGTGCCGGCCCTGCGGGCTGGCGACATCGGCGCGGTGACCAAACTGGCGGAGACGGCCACGGGCGATACCCTGTGCGACCGGGGGCGGCCCCTGGAACTGCCCCGGCCGACCTTCCCCTACCGGCCCTTCTGGGTGGCGGTGAAGCCGGAGACGAAGGCCGATGCGGCCAAGATCACCACAGCCCTCACCCGCCTGTGCGAGGAAGACCCCAGCCTGGAGTGGCACCAGGAGCCCAGCACCAAAGAGATGATCCTGACGGGCATGGGGGACGTGCACATTGACGTGGCGGCGCGCCGGCTCAAGGAGCGCCTGGGGGTGGGTATCGTGCTGGCCGTGCCCAAGGTCCCCTACCGGGAAACCATCACCAAGACCGTGAGCACCCAGTACCGCCACAAGAAGCAGACCGGCGGCGCGGGCCAGTTCGCCGAGGTGCACCTGCGGGTGGAACCCCTGGAGCGGGGGGCTGGGTACGAGTTCGTCTGGGAGGTCTTCGGCGGGCACATCTCCAGTTCCTTCCAGCCCTCCATTGAAAAGGGGATCAAGCAGGTGATGGAACAGGGCGTCATCGCCGGGTACCCGGTGGTGGACGTCAAGTGCGCGGTCTATGACGGCAAGGAGCACCCGGTGGACTCCAAGGACATCGCCTTCCAGATCGCCGGGCGGGAGGTGTTCAAGAAGGCGGTGCTGGAGGCGTCCCCCGTCCTCCTGGAGCCCATCATGAACATCACGGTCACCGTCCCGGAGCAGTTCATGGGCGATGTCATCAGCGACCTGACCAGCGTGCGCCGGGGCCGCGTGCAGGACACGCAGTTGGAGCACGGCAAGGCCATCATCCGGGGGCAGGCGCCCCTGGCAGAACTCCTGCGCTACGGGCCGGACCTGCGCTCCATGACCCAGGGGCGGGGCTACTACACCATTGAACTGTCCCACTACGAGGTGGTGCCGCCGCACGTGGCGGAGCCGGTCATCGCGGCGGCCCGGCGAGAGCGGGAAGAAAAAGAGAGCTGATTCCACACCCCAAGGAGGGCAGGGCCGCAGCCCTGCCCTCCTTTTCTTTTACAAGCCCGAGGCGCGCCGTGGGGCGGGAGCCCCGTGGCGCAGGGGCACGCGCAGGGTGACCTGGGTGCCGCGGTCCGGGCCGCTGGTCGCGGACTCAATGGTCAGGGTGCCGTCAATCAGGGCGCTCCGCTCCTTCATGTTGAGGAGGCCGAAGGAGCGCCGCTTGTCGTAGTCCTTTTCCACGGCCGCGACGTTGAACCCCACGCCGTCGTCCCGCACCGTGACCACCAGTTCCTCGCCCTGGGCCTCCAGGCGCAGCCAGACGTGCTGGGCCTTGGCGTGCCGCTTGATGTTGTTCACCGCCTCCTGGATGATGGAGAAGACGGTCCCTTCCACCTGTAGGGGCAGCCGCTCGTGGAAGTTGACCACCTCTAAAGAGACCTCAAACTCCTCGCTCCCCTGCAACTGCTCCACATAGGACTGCAGCGCGGCGACCAGGCCCTGGGTCTCCAGGATGACCGGGCGCAGTTCAAAGAGGAGGAGCCGGGTTTCCTTGGTGGCCTGGCGCACCAGGCGGCGCAGGGCGTCCAGTTCGGCGTAGACGGCATCGGGTTTCACCTCCAGGAGCCGCTCCACGTGGTCCAGGCCCATGCCGATGGCCGCCAGCAACTGCACCGTGCCGTCGTGGAGGTTGCGGGCCAGTTCGCGCCGCACGTCTTCCTGGGCCTTGATGATCTTGTCCCGCTCCTCCCGCAGGGATTGGTAGAGGCGGGCGTTGTCAATGGCGATGGCGGCCTGGGCGGCAATGCTCTGGAGCATGCTCAGGTCTTCCGTGTCAAACCCGGACGCATCCAGTTTGTTGAGCACTTCCAGCACGCCGATGGTGCGGCCCCGGATCTCCAGAGGCACAGCGGCGATGGAGCGGGTGGTGAAGCCGGATTGCTTGTCCACCCGGTCCAGGAAACGGGGGTCCTTCTGCACGTCGTTGACGATGACTGGCTGGCCGTGGGTGGCCACCCAGCCGGCGATCCCCTCGTTCAGGCCGATGCGGAGTTTGCGCACTTCGGCGCTCTTCTCGCCGATGGCGTACTCAAAGACCAGTTCGTTGGTCTCGGTATCAATGAGCATGAGGGAGGCAGCCGCGGCGTTGACGATGGTGGTGGCCACCTCCGTGGTTTCGTCCAGGAGTTGCCCCAGGTCAAAGGTGGAGACCATGCTCTGGCCCACCTGGAGGAAGAGTTCCATCTGGGTGAGGCGGTGCTCCGTCATCTGCACACGCCAGAGGAGCGCGGCCCACTCCCCCAGGAAGGTCAGAAGGGCGCGCAGGTCTGCCTCCCGGTCCTCGGGGAACCCCACGTTGGGGGGGACCTGCACCGAGAGGGAGCCCATCAACGCGCCGTTGCCCAGGATGGGCGCGCTGAGGAGCAGGGGCAGCCCCTCGCCCAGAGGGTGGCGGGCGATGGCCAGGCGCGGCACGGGAGCCTGCCTCCCGCGGGCGCTCTCCAGGCGGGCCTGGACACCCCTTTCCCAGCGGTCCACCTGCTCCGCCGCCTTGGGGTGGAAGGTGCCGAACTGGACGCGGAGGGGAGGTGTCCCCACGAAGAGCAGGGAACCAGCAGGGGCATCGGCCACGCGACAGGCGGTGCGGAGGGAGGCCTCCAGGAACGAAGGCAGGTCCTTGCTCTCGGTCAGGTGCAGAAGCGTCTCCACCGACAGGCTCATGGGCAGTTCAACTTGGGTTCACAAGGTGATATCCAGAAGCCCCTCGCCGATCTTGCGCAGCGTCTCCGCGGACAGCTGGCTCAGGAGCATGGCCACCCGGATGTAAAGCACGTTGGAGGGCTGCGCGATGAACGCCCGGACGTCCTCCGGCATCTGGGCCAGGCTGGAGAGGGGGGCCTCCCCCTGCTCCTCCTGGGGGAGGAGGTCCGGGTCCACGAAATGAGAGAGGGAAAGGCCGATGGCCTCGGCCAGGCGTTCCAGGTCCGGGAGGGGGAGGTCCTCCTCGCCGAACTCCACGGCAGCCAGGCGCTCTGGGGGGTAGCCGACGACCTCCGCGCACTCCCTGAGGGTCTTCCCCCGGGCGAGCCTGGCCTGGCGCAAGAGGACGCCGATCATCTTGCGGCGGATGGCCAGGTACTCCCGGACGTCGGCGGGGATGGAGGCTTGGGGGACGGGCTTGTCGTCCAGGAGGCTGGCGATGGGCACGCCGTAGATGCGGCTCAGGAGCTCCAACTGGGGCAGGGAGGGGGAGGCGTCGCCCCGCTCGCAGCGGGCGAGGAGGGAAGGGGAAAGGCCAGCGCGTGCGGCGGCTTCCTTGTGGGAGAGGTTGGCGGCCAGCCGGGCCCTCCGCAGGAGCCGGCCCAGGAGTTCACGGCGGGTTGGCGGAACACACGGCTCAGTCATGGCGGCCCTCCCTCTGCGCCTCCCAGCCTTCGGAACAATCGTGCATTGTCATTCTATCTGCTTTTATACGCCGTGTCAAGCAAGGGGGTTGTTGGTTGCGGTTGCACCTTGTGTTGGTGAGTCGGGGACACGGGAAGACCGACCTCTCCCATCCCCCCATCCCCTTCCCTCCGCATCGGGGAGGGAAGGGGGTGCCGCAACTGCTCTTCCCGGCGCAGGGGGCACGCCAGAAGGCGTGCTCTACGGTCCTGCGGTCCGAGGGTGGCTTGCCCGCGCTCCGCAATTTGACATTCTGCGGGAATGATGCTATCCTTGGGGCGAAACCGCCCTGGAGCGAGGACCGGATGTCCCGTACGATCGGAGTTGAGGTGCATACAGCAGGTCCTGTTCCGGCAGGCTGCTCCGGCCGGCAGGGCGGTGATGCGCGCCGCGCGGTGCTGCAGGGCTACTACTATTATTTTGCCTTCCTCCCCTCCTGCCCGGGCTCCGCGCAGCGTGCAGGGCCGTAGGCCCGCCCAGCGTACAGCGGTTAGCAGACTCAGGAAGCGTGGAGCCCAAAGGGGCCCCACGCTTCTTCTTTTGTGTGGAGGTCCACTATGGCATGTCGGGGTGTGCGCGGCGCCACCACTGTGGAAGCGGACGAGCGAGAGGCCATCCTCGCCGCCACCGGGGAACTCCTGCAGGCCATGGCTCAGGCCAACGGCATCCAGCCGGAGGACCTGGCGGCGGTCCTCTTCACCTGCACGCCGGACCTGACGGCGGCCTTCCCCGCCGAAGCAGCGCGGGGCCTGGGCTGGACCCACGTCCCCCTTTTGGACGCGCAGGAGGTCCCCGTGCCCAGGTCTCTCCCGCGCTGCATCCGCATCCTCATGCTCTGGAACACCGAGCGCCCCCAGCAGGAAATCCGCCACGTCTACCTGCGCGGGGCCCGGTCTTTGCGCCCCGACCTGGCCCAACACCCGGACAAGACGCCCCCAGGGCGTTGAATTCTGAAAGAAGGAGGAAGAGATGATCATCGTCATGAAGCGAGGAGCCACCCCAGAGGAACTCCAGGCCGTCGTCCGCCAGGTGGAGGAACTGGGCTTCCGCACCCACGTCTCCCAGGGGGAGGAGCGCACCATCGTCGGCCTTATCGGCGATGAACGCCCCCTGATGGAGAACCTCCACCGCTTTGAACTGATGGAAGGTGTGGAGCGGGTCCTGCCCATCCTCCGCCCCTACAAACTGGCCTCGCGGGAGTTCCACCCTGAGGACACCCAGATCCAGGTGAACGGCCAGACCATCGGAGGCCGCCGCGTGGTGGTCATCGCCGGGCCCTGTGCCGTGGAAAGCCGGGAACAGATCCTGGAGGCGGCCTGGGCGGTGCGGGAGGCCGGTGCGTCCTTCCTGCGGGGCGGGGCCTTCAAGCCCCGCACCTCCCCCTACTCCTTCCAGGGGCTGGGCGAGGAGGGCCTGGAACTCCTGGCCGAGGCGCGGGAAGCGACGGGCCTGGGCATTGTCACCGAGGTGATGGCACCGGAGCAAGTCCCATTGGTGGCGCGCTACGCGGATATCCTCCAGGTGGGCACCCGCAACATGCAGAACTACAGCCTTCTCCACGCCGTGGGCGAGGCGAAGAAGCCCGTCCTCCTCAAGCGCGGCTGGATGTCCACCCTGGAGGAGTGGCTGATGGCCGCCGAGTACATCCTCTCTCACAGCAACCATCAGGTCATCCTCTGCGAACGGGGCATCCGCACTTTTGAGACCTACACCCGCAACACCCTGGACATCAACGCCGTCCCTGCCCTGAAGCAACTGACCCACCTGCCGGTCATGGTGGACCCTAGCCACGGGACCGGCCGCTGGGAACTGGTGACCCCCGTGGCCCGCGCCGCGGTGGCGGCCGGGGCCGATGGCCTCCTGGTGGAGGTCCACCCGCACCCGGAGGCGGCCTTCTCCGATGGGGCCCAGTCCCTCAAGCCCTGTCGCTTCAAGGCCCTGATGGAGGAAGTACGGCGGGTGGCCGAGGCTGTGGGGCGGGAGGTCTAGGAGGAAGGGCTCCATGTCGCTTTCCTCTGCAAGGGTCGCCGTGGTGGGCCTGGGCCTTATGGGGGGCTCCCTGGCCGCCGCCCTCACACGGCGCAGGGCCTGCGCCGAGGTGGTGGGCGTCGCCCGCCGCCCCGAGACCTGCCAGCAGGCGGAAGCCGAAGGCTTCGTCCACCGGGCCACCACCGACCTCCAGACCGGGGTCGCCGGGGCCGACCTGGTGGTCCTGGCCACGCCGGTGCGGACCATCCTGCGCCTGCTGCCGCGGCTGGGCACGCTCCTCGCGCCTGGGACCGTGGTCCTGGACCTGGGGAGCACCAAAGCCGCCATCTACAGGGCGATGGAGGACCTGCCGGCCGGCCTCCAGCCGGTCGGCGGCCACCCTATGTGCGGAAAGGAAGTCCACGGCCTGGAGGCGGCGACGCCGGACCTGTACGAGGGTGCTTCCTTCGTCCTCACCCCGCTCCCGCGCACCAGCGCCGAAGCCCTGGCCCTGGCGCGCGGCCTGGCGCGGGCCGTGGGGGCGTGGCCCCTGGAGATGTGCCCCGACCGGCACGACCGACTGGTGGCCGCCGTGAGCCACCTCCCGTACATCCTGGCGGTGGTCCTCACCCGGCTGGTGGCCCGCGCCGGCCAGGAGGATGCCGAGGTGTGGGACCTGGCGGCCTCTGGCTTCCGCGATACGTCCCGCCTGGCCGCAAGCGACGTCACCATGATGCTGGACATCCTCCTCACCAACCAGGCCCCCCTCCGCGCGCTCCTGGGGAGCGCGGTGGCGGAACTGGAGCGGATCGCTGCCCTTCTGGAGCAAGGGGACGAGGAGCGGTTGCGCGAGGTGCTGGCCGCGGCCCAGGCGGCCCGGAAGGAGTGGAAAGGATGACTGCGCCGTTGCACATCCATCAGGCCGAGAGGGGATTGCGGGGTGCGGCCCGCGTCCCGGCCGACAAGTCCATCACCCACCGCGGCCTCCTCCTGGGGGCCGTGGCCACGGGGGAGAGCCGCCTGGCCAACCCCTCCCCTGCCGGCGACTGCGCCGCGACGCTGGCTTGCCTCCAGGCCTTGGGGGTGCGGGTGGAGCAAACGCCTGGCGAGTGGCGCATCCGGGGCGTGGGGCTGCGGGGCCTCCAGGAGCCGGCGGATGCCCTGGACTGCTGCCGCTCCGGGACCACCATGCGCCTCCTGGCCGGGCTCCTAGCCGGCCAGGAGGGGCTCTTCGTCCTGCGGGGCGACCCCCAACTGCACCGCCGCCCCATGGGGCGCATCGTGGAGCCCCTGCGGGCCATGGGCGCGCAGGTCACGGGCCGGGCCGGTGGAAGATTTCCACCCCTGGTCGTCCAGGGAGGCCCCCTGCAGGGGACGGCCCACCACCTCGCCGTGGCCAGCGCCCAGGTCAAGTCCTGCCTCCTCCTGGCAGGCCTCCTGGCCGAGGGGACGACGACCGTGCACTCGCCGGCCCCCAGCCGGGATCACACCGAGCGCCTCCTCCGGGCCGCGGGCGTGCCCCTTTGCGAGGACGGGGCGACGGTGGCCGTGGAAGGCCCCGTGGAGGCCCTCGCCCCCCTGGACCTCGCCGTGCCCGGCGACTTCTCCTCGGCGGCTTTCCTCCTGGTGGCGGCCTGCCTCGTGCCGGGGAGCGAGGTCGTCCTCCAAGGGGTGGGCCTGAACCCCACCCGCACCGGGCTCCTCCACGTCCTGCACCAGATGGGGGCCTCGGTGGAGGTGCGGATGGACGAAGCCTCCAACGCGGGCGAACCTGCCGGCGACCTCCTCGTGCGGTGGAGCCCCCTGCGCGGGGCTGAAGTGGGCGGCGAGACCATCCCGGCCCTCATAGACGAGGTCCCCATCCTGGCTGTGGCCGCCACCCAGGCCGAGGGGGTGACGGTGGTCCGGGACGCGGAGGACCTCCGCCACAAGGAAAGCGACCGCATCGCCGCCACGGTCCAGGAACTGCGGAAACTCGGGGCCCGTATAGAGGAGCGGCCCGATGGCTTCGTCGTGGAGGGGCCGGCGCACCTGCGTGGGGCGCGGGTGGACAGCCACGGCGACCACCGCCTGGCCCTGGCCCTGGCCGTGGCCGGCCTGGTGGCCGAAGGCGAGACGGTGGTGGAGGGGTTTGACCGCGCCGCGGACTCTTTCCCCGGCTTCCCGGAGGTGCTGGCTGGTCTGCTGGGGAAAGCGAGGTAATGCTATGGAGATCAAAGGCACCACCCAGGTGGTGGGCCTCCTGGGGTGGCCCGTGGCCCACAGCGTCTCGCCCCAGATGCACAACGCAGCCTTCGCCGCCCTGGGGCTGGACTGGTGCTACATCCCCCTGCCCGTGCCCCCGGACGCGCTCGGGGATGCGGTGCGGGGCCTGCGGGCCCTGGGCCTGCGGGGAGCCAACGTCACCGTGCCCCACAAGGAGGCCGTGATCCCCTTCCTGGATGGCCTGGGTCCCGAGGCCCGGGCGGTCGGGGCGACGAACACGCTGGTGGTGCGGGAGGATAGCCGCCTGGAGGGGCATAACACCGACGTGGAGGGCGTGCGGGCCGCCCTGGAGGAGGCTGGCTGCCCGATCCCGGGGATCCGCGCCCTGGTCCTGGGGGCAGGCGGGGCGGCCCGGGCCGCGGCCTACGCCCTGCTCCAGGGCGGCGCGGAGGTGCAGGTTCTGGCCCGCCGGCCGGCCCAGGCCGAGGCCCTGGCGCGGGACATGGAACGGGTGCTCCCCGGAAGCCGCATCGTCCCGGGGCCCCTTGCGCCGGAGAATCTGGTCCGGGCGGCCGGGGAGGTGGACCTCCTCGTCCAGAGCACACCGGTCGGCATGTGGCCCCACGGCGACGGCTCCCTCTGGCCAGAGGAGGAACCCATCCCCCCGCACCTGTGGGTCTTTGACCTGGTCTACCGGCCGAGGGAGACGCGCCTCCTCCGCCAGGCCAGGGCAGGCGGGGCGCGGACCATTGAGGGGGCCCGGATGCTCATCCATCAGGCGGCGGCCAGTTTCCGGCTTTGGACTGGGGCCGAACCGCCCCTGGACGTGATGGCCAGAGCGTGCTGGGCCGCCCTGGGGACGTAGGAAGACCTCATCCCGGCCCCCTTCCCCTTCTCCGGTTCGGAGAGAGGAAGGGGGCTGGTGCTTGACCCCAGAGGATTCTGATCATATCTGATCATACGGACTCCTGAGCACCCCTCCCCCAGCCCCCGCATGCGGGGAGGGGGCCCAGGGGGTGGGGTTGGGGGGCGCACAGCCGTGCGTCCTATTTGCAGGAGGCGACCATGTTGCGCATGTTGACGGCAGGCGAATCCCACGGACCCTGCCTGGTGGCCATCGTGGACGGCCTCCCGGCGGGCATCCCTCTGGACGAAGAGGCCCTCAACCGGGACCTGGCCCGCCGGCAGGTGGGCTATGGCCGCGGGGGGCGCATGCAGATAGAGCGCGACCGGGCGGAGATCCTCTCCGGCGTGGCCGGCGGCCGGACCACTGGCGCGCCCCTGGCTCTCCAGATCCGCAACCGGGACTGGGAGAACTGGCGCGGCCGGGAGGTCCCCCCCTGGACCGTGCCCAGGCCCGGCCACGTGGACTGGGCCGGGGCCCGCAAGTACGGCCTGGAGGACCTGCGCTGGGTGGCGGAACGGGCCAGCGCCCGGGAGACGGCGGCGCGGGTGGCCGCGGGCGCGGTGGCCCGGGCACTCCTTTCCGCCGTGGGTCTCGTCGTCGGGAGTTACGTGGAAGCCATCGGCCCGGTGCGGGCAGACCTCCCGCCGGGGGACTGGCTGGAACGGGCCCAGGCCGCGGAGGCTTCCGACGTGCGCTGCCCGGACCCCGAGGCCGCCGGGAGGATGCGCCAGGCCATTGACGAGGCCCGGGCCGCGGGCGAGAGCCTGGGGGGTCTCTTCGTGGTCTTCGCCGTGGGGGTGCCAGTGGGCCTGGGCTCCTACATCCAGTGGGACCGCCGCCTGGACGCCCGCCTGGCCCACGCTCTCATGAGCATCCCGGCCATCAAAGGGGTGGAGATCGGCGACGCCTTCGCCAATGCGGCACGGCCGGGGACGGAGGTCCACGATGCCTTCGTCCGGGATGCCGGTGGCCGGTGGCGCCGGGCCACGAACCGCGCCGGCGGCCTGGAAGGGGGCGTGAGCAACGGGGAGCCCATCTGGGCGCGGGCGGCCATGAAGCCCATCCCCACCACGGGTAGGCCCCTGCCCAGTTACGACGTGCGCACAGGGGAGCCAGCTCCTGCGCCCTACCACCGCGCCGATGTCTGCGCCGTGCCCGCCGCCAGCGTGGTGGGCGAGGCCATGTGCTGCTGGGTCCTGGCCGACGCCCTCCTGGAACGGTACGGTGGCGATACGTTGGCGCGCATCCAGGAGGGGGTGGAACGTGATCGCTGAAGGGCGCAACCTCGTCCTGACCGGCCTCATGGGGACGGGCAAGAGCCGCGTTGGGCGGCTGCTGGCCGCCGCGCTGGGCCGGGAGTTCGCCGATACCGACGCCCTCATCGTCCAGCGGGAGGGACGCTCCATCGCCGAGATCTTCGCCCACTCCGGCGAGCCTTACTTCCGCCAGGTGGAACTCCAGGTATGCCGGGAACTGGGAGCGCGGCGCGACCTGGTCATCGCCACGGGAGGCGGCGCGCTGGTGCACGAGGCCGGGCGGCAGGCCCTGGGGCGGAACGGCCTCGTCGTCTGCCTGCGGGGAGCCCCCAGGACCCTTGCCCAGCGCGTGGTGCAGGACGAAGAGACCCGCCCCCTCCTCCTGGGGAAGGACCCGGAGGCGGCTCTGGAGGCCCTCTGGCGGGCGCGGCGCAACGCCTACGCCCTGGCCCCTCTCCAGGTGGCCACCGACGGCCGCACTCCCGAGGAGGTGTGCCAGGCCATCCTGGATGCCCTCCAGCCCCGCCTGGACCGCCTGGAGCAGGTGCCCGTCTCGGTGCCCGGCGAGAAGGGATACGCCGTCTGGCTGGGGGCCGGGGCGCTACGCCTCACGCCCCAGATGGTCCCCCTGCCGAAGGGCCGCCTCGCGGCTCTGGTGTGGGATGCCCACATCCCGGAGAGCCTGCCGGAGGATGTCCGCCGGGCCTGGGAGGAGGCCGGGTGCCGCGTGGCCTCCATCCCCCTGGAGGTGACGGAGGAGACCAAGACCCTGGCGACGGCCGCCGCGCTGTACGACCGGTTCCTGGAGGCGCGCCTGGATCGGGGGACCCCGGTCCTCATCCTGGGGGGCGGGGTGACGACGGACCTGGTGGGGTTTGCCGCGGCCACCTTCATGCGGGGTCTCCCCACCTTCACCCTGCCCACCACCCTCCTGGGCGCAGTGGACGCCAGCGTGGGCGGCAAGACTGGCGTCAACCTGCCCCAGGGGAAGAACCTGGTGGGCGTCGTCTGGCCGCCCAGGGCCGTGGCCGTGGACCCGGTGGCCCTCTACACCCTGCCTGACGAGGAAATCCGCGCCGGCCTGGCCGAGACAGTCAAGGCGGGGGTGATCGGCTCGCCCGCGCTCTTCACCCACCTGGAAACGAACGGCCTGGAGGACCTCCCCTGGATCGTGGCCGAGGCGGTGCGGGTCAAGGCCCGCGTCGTGAGCGAAGACCCCTACGAGCGGGGACCCCGTGCCTATCTGAACCTGGGGCACACCTTCGGCCACGCACTGGAGGTCCTCTCGGGGTACCGCCTCCCCCACGGACGGGCGGTGGCGATGGGGATGGTCGTGGCGGCGCGCCTGGGCGAGGTCCTGGGCCTGGTGGATGCGGCTTTCACGGCGCGCCTTGTGGCCCTCATGGAGGCCCTGGGCCTTCCCACCCGTCCTCCCGACCTCCCCTTTGACGAGGTGTGGCAGGCCATGCACGCCGACAAGAAGAAGCAGGCCGGCCGGCTGCGTTTCGTGGTGCCGGCCGGCATCGGGAAGGTCGTCCTGCGGGACGACGTGACGGACGCCCAGGTGCGGGAAGCCTGGGAAAGGAGCATGACGCCATGACCCATCGCATCCTGGTCCTGCAAGGCCCGAACCTGAACCTCCTGGGGACCCGGGAGCCGGAGATCTACGGCACCATGACGCTGGAGGACATCCACCGGGCCATGGAAGAGTGGGCGCGGCCGCGCGGGGTGGAGTTGCGCTTCGTGCAGTCCAACCACGAGGGCGACCTGGTGGACGCCCTGCACGAGGCCCGGGGATGGGCCACGGGGGTCATCTGCAACCCCGGGGCCTACGCCCACTACGGCCTTGCCCTGCGGGATGCCATCGCTGCCGTGGGCCTGCCCACGGTGGAGGTGCACCTCTCCAACGTCTACGCTCGGGAACCGTTCCGGCGGCGGTCGGTCCTCGCGCCGGTCTGCCGGGGGGTTATCGCCGGGCTGGGCTGGCGGGGGTACCTCCTGGCCCTGGAGGCCCTGGCTGGGGGCTGAGCCCGCCAGCCCTCCCGCGCCCTCCAGGGGAGTTGTCCCCCCTGCTGGGGATGGTATAATACCGACGCGACCAGGCCTGGGCCACGACGGGGCATAGAGGCAGGCCCTGCGCTGGGGCGGCGCAGGCATCGCCTCTACCGGGCGGCACCAGGCGCGAAAGGGTCCCCAGACGACCTCAGCAGGAGGGACAGCGTGAGCCTTCTCAAGAAACTCTCCGGCCTCTTCGCCGGGGGTGGCGAGGCCGGCGTGCTCTGGATCTACGTCCGCTGCGATGCCTGTGGCGAGGTCATCGCCAGCCGCATCAACCTGGCCAACGACCCCAGCCCCACCTACGAGGGCGGCGACCGGGCGTTCTACCTGCACAAGACGCTCATCGGTTCTCGCCGGGGATGCTACCGCCCCATTGAGGTGGACCTGACCTTTGACGCCAACCGACGCCTCACCTCCAGGGAGGCCCGGGGAGGGACCTTCGTCACCCGGGAGGAGTTCCTGGCTCAAGAACCGTAGCAGGAGGACAAGCCTTGGCTCCCGAAGACCGCGCCTCCGACCCTTTCGCCAGGGTCCGCATCTTCAGCGGCCAGTCGCACCCCGACCTGGCGCGGGAGATCTGCACCTATCTGGGCGTCCCCCTCAGCCCTTCGGAGACCCGCCGCTTCCACAACGACAACCTCTTCGTCCAACTCCAGGCGAGCGTGCGGGAGAAGGAGGTCTTCATCATCCAGTCCCTGTCGCCCCCGGTGAGCGACCACATCCTGGAACTCCTGCTCCTTCTGGATGCGGCGCGCAGCGCCTCGGCCCGGCGCATCACCGCGGTGATCCCTTATTTCTCCTACGCCCGCTCCGACAAGAAGGACGAGCCGCGCATCTCCATCGCCGCGCGCCTCATCGCCGACCTCCTGGTCACAGCAGGGGCCAGCCACGTCCTCACCATGGCCCTCCACTCGCCCCAGGTGCACGGCTTCTTCTCCGTGCCCACGGACCACCTGAGTTCGCTCTCCATCTTTGCGGAATACTTCCGCAAGAAGGACCTTTCGGACACGGTGGTGGTCTCGCCCGACATCGGCCATGCCAAGCGTGCCCGGGACCTGGCCCGCTCCCTGGGGCTCCACATGGTAGCGGCCAACAAGCAACGTGTGGAGGACGAACGGGTGGAGGTGTTGGAGATCATCGGTGAGGTGAAGAACCGGCGGGCCATCATCTTTGACGATGAGATTGCCACCGGCGGCACGGTGATAGAGACCATCCAGGCGCTGAAGGCGCGGGGGGTGGAACGGTTCTACGTGGCTGCCACCCACGGGGTATTCTGCGGGCCGGCCAGGGAGCGCTTCGCCGCCCTTCCAGAAGTAGAAGAGATCGTCCTGACCAACACCGTCTACATGCCGCCAGAGAGGAGGCTGCCCAACATGGTCGTCCTCTCGGCAGCCCCCATCCTGGCCGAGGCCATCCGCCGCAACCTGATGGGCGAGTCGCTGCAGCCCCTTTTCGCCTACTGAAGCCCCTTCCGCGGGATCGGAGGGCACGCGGTGGCGGGCTGCACACGTGTCCATCTTCTGAGCACCCCTCCCCCCGCCTCCTCCCCGCGTGCGGGGAGAGGGCCGGGGGAGGGGTTGGAAGGCGCACGGCCGTGCGCCGCTACTCGCCAGCCCTGCGGACGCCGTACAGCCATTCGTGGTAGAGGGGGGCCAGGTCCCGGCCCGCGAGGCCCTCAGCCACCCGCAGGAAGTCCTGTCCCCGGGCGATGCGGTAGCGGTACTGGGCCGCGTAGTGCCGCAGGACCGCCAGGAACGCCTCGTCGCCCACCGCGGTGCGCAGGGCGTCCAGGAAGAGCGCACCCTTCTGGTAGACGATGACCCCGTAGTCCGCCCGGGGGAAGGCCCCTGAAGGCTGGGCCACGGCCGCATCCCGTCCCTCCCGCACCAGGTTCTCGTACCGCTGGCGGAAGGCTTCCAGGATGCCTTTCGCCTCCTCCGGGCCGTGCACGTGCTCGTAGTACAGGACGGTGCTGTAGTTGGCCAGGGCCTCGTCCAGCCAGGGCTCATCCACCTGGTCGTTGCCCACCAGGTTGTACCACCACTGGTGGGCCATCTCGTGGGCCACTACGAACTCGGTGAAGGGGTCCTCCCGCGCGTACAGGGCCTCGGCCGCCAGGATCAGGCCCGGGTACTCAATCCCTGCCGCGCCGATCTCCGCCTCCGCCAGGTCCAGTTCGCGGTAGGGGTAGGGGCCGAAGAGGTCCCCGTAGAGGCGGAAAGCCTGCCGCGCGTAGTCCAGCACCGCCTGTCCCATCGCCGCGTGTCCGGGGAAGTAGAAGGAGCGGAGGCGCGTCCCGGAGGGATCGTCCTCCGTGACGATCTGGTAGTCCCGGCTCAGGGCCAGGTTGAACTCCCGCGCCGGGCCGCTCACCAGGGTCCAGACGTGCCGGCCCTCCCTCCCGGCCTCGTCCACCACGCTCCCCGTGGACGCCAGGATGTACCCCTCCGGGGCCTCCCAGACCACGCGGTAGAAGGCCATGTCGCTGTAGACCATGTCCCCGTGCTCCGGAGGGATCTCCTCGTTCCAGCCCGTCTCGTCGTAGACGGCCACCAGGGGGTAGAAGCCAGCCAGGGTCCAGGTGCCCTGGTGGACCCCGAACGCGCCGTACCCGCGGCTGGGCTCGCTGGAGACCTCTGTGCGGAAGGAGAAGGTCAGGGCGAGGCCCTGGCCCGGCGACAGGGGCGAGGGGAGGGGCAGGCGGGCCACGCTCCCCTCCTGGCGCAACTCGGGCTGGACGGCGTGGCCATCCACCTCCACGGAGGCAAGGTGCAGGCCAGCGCCAGGGCCCATCAGGTTGGGGTAGAGGCGCAGGACCAGCATGTCCAGCGGCACCGACTCGGTGTTGGTGTACCAGATGGACGCTTGCCCGAGGATGACACGCTCATCTTCCACCAGGGTGGCCGTGATGGCGTATCGGGTGGCCTGGCCCAGGAGGTCCAGGTCTCCCTGGAAGGAGGGAAGGAGAGCGGCGGCCTGGTCCTCCCCCTGCACCGGAGGCGGAGCGCTGGGGATGGGCATCGGGGCAGAGGCCGTGGGGGTTGCCCGGGGCGTGGGCTCTGCCGGTCCCGTGCTCTGGCAGGCGGCTGTGGCAACGAGCAGCACCGCCCCCGCCAGGGCAAGGAGGGAGCGCGAAAGGATGATGGAGGAAGGTGGGTGCTGGCGGGCCTCCCTCATCGTCCGAAGGCCAACCCTTCTACCTGGACCCGCCACCGGAGGTCCAGCGCCAGGCTTTCCGTTGCCGCGCTTCCCCCTAGAGGCTCCACGCGGTAGGTGTAGTAGCCCCACTCCGTGGTGATGGGGGTCACGGCCGAGATGGCCAGCACGGCCTGGGTCACTTCCCGGCCCAGGCCCAGGAGGTCCAGGGAACCGCGGTTTTCGGCATCCAGGGGCATCTCTCGGACGCGGAGGTCGCCCCCGGCCCATTCCACCAGTTGCACGGCGAAGCCCTGAGGCACGAAGTTGGTGGAGCGCACGAAGCCCCGCGCCTCCCATGTGGGGTCTTCCTCCTCGGCGCCGTCGTGGAAGCCGATCTCCGGGATGGCGATGTCGTCCAGGGCCCAGCCCGTGGCGTGGTAGGCGTCGTCGGTCACGTACTCAAAGCGCAGGAGGATTTCCCTCCCGGCGTAGGGGGTGAGGTCCATGCGTTCGTCCACCCAGCGGGGCTCGTCCCCCTTGCGGCCGCCGCTCACGCCGGTGTAGCCCCAGCCGTAGTTGTTGCCCATGGGGTTCTTGTCGCTCATGTGGGCCCCTCGGAGAAGGGTCCAGGTTGCCCCGCCGTCGGTGGAGACGGCCACGTAGCCGAAGTCCCATCCGTCCTCAATCTGGTACCAGGTGCGGAAGGAGAGGGTGGCCTGGGAGACGCCCCGCAGGTCCACGGGCCGCGTGAGGGTGATGTCGCGCTGGTTCGCCCGCCCGGAATACCAGAAAGCCCGGCCCTCCGCGGGGAACGTCGGCACGAGCCTGGTGCGGGACGAGCCGTCAAAGCGGATCGTGAGGTCCACGGCTCCATCCCTGGGTGGGGCGAGGAGGAGGTAGTCGGTGCCGTACTGGTGGACGGTCCCTTCGCCGTGGGCCGGGTAGCGGGTGATGCGCCGGCCCACCCGGACCGTCCCGTGGCGGCGGGCATAGGAGACGCTGCCGAAGGGGAGCCTCCTCTGGTCTTCGCGCGGGACGATGTTGGCCATGGCCCACTGGCGGAAGAAGGTGTCGAAGTCCACCCCCAGGCGCGAGAGCACGGCGTCGTACCCGGCGATGCCGGTGCGCGGGTCGGTGGCCAGGGCGCGCAGCGCCTCCTCGCCGAAGCGGTCGTAGAAGTAGGCTGCGAAGAGGTACGAGGCCCCGTAGTGCACGGGCGAGCGGCCCATCTCGTCGGTCCAGGCGTTCAGTTGGGTGTCGGGGAAGAGGTCAAAGACGACCTCGGACCCATCGGTGGTGTAGCCGTTCAGGGTCATGGCCAGTTCCGAAAGGCCCTCCTCCACCCAGCCATCCTCGCCGCGGTTCTGGTTCCACTGGATCATGTGCTGGAACTCGTGGGCCAGCACCGCGCTGTAGAGGTCCGTGCCTGGCGTCAGGGTGTCCAGGTTGACGTAGAAGATCTCCTTCTCGTTGGATTGGGGGTGGACGGCCCTGGGGACCTCGTCCACGCTGGAGAAGTACCCACCCACGCCCGGGACCCGGCCGTTGAAGATGTGCACCCGCGCCTCGCCATCTATGCCTGGCGACCACTCCGAGCCGAAGTAGCGCCGGTTCGTCTCGTAGATGGCGTCAAAGGCCATCCCCTGCCGCCGCAACTGGTCCTCGTCGGGGGGATCTCGCAGGTCCACCTGGACCCAGAAGTAGGCGTGCTGGGAGATGTAGCGCAGTTCGGCCTCGGCCTGGAAGAAGCGGGGCTGCTCGGGGCGGCTGTGGTCCACCACCCAGAACGCCTCTCGGTCGCCGAGGGAGCGCTCCGGCGGTTCGGTGTGGGCTGGCCTGAGGGCCTCAGGGGGCACCCCCTTCAGGCGGCGGGCCAGGTCCCCCAGGTCGCGCACGGGCAGGTCCGCCGCCAGGGCCTGGGCCAGAGCCGCTTCGTCCTCAGGGGAGGGGGGCAGGTGCAGGTCGGGGATGGCCTTGGGGACCCGTTCTGGGAGCAGGAAGGTGGCTTGCTCCCGCACGAGCCTGTACCCCGCGTACCCGCCGAGCCCCAGGCAGGCCACGAGGCACCCGCAGCAGGCGAGGATTGCCAGGGCGACAATGGTGAGCCAGCGTGGAGCAGGTTTTCGCATGGCCGGTCTCCGCCCGTCAACTTTCCCGCCGGATGCGGGCCCCCAGGGCCTGCAACTTGAGGTCCACCCGCTCGTAGCCGCGGTCTATCTGGCCGATGTTGCGGATGACGCTCTCGCCCTCGGCGCACAGGCTGGCGATGAGGAGGGCCATGCCGGCGCGGATGTCGGGGCTCTCCAGGCGCTCCCCGTGCAGGCGGGCTGGCCCCACCACCACCGCCCGGTGGGGGTCGCAGAGGATGATGCGCGCCCCCATGGCGATCAGTTTGTCCACGAAGTAGAGGCGGCTCTCAAACATCTTCTCGTGGATGAGGACGGTCCCCCGCGCCTGCGTCGCCACCACCAGGGCGATGCTCATCATGTCGGCTGGGAAGGCGGGCCACGGGCCGTCGTCTATCTTGGGGATGGCCTGGAGCGCGTCGTCCACCACCCGCAGGTCCTGGCCGTCGGGCACCACCACGTCGTCGCCGCGGACCTCCACACGGACCCCCAGGCGGCCCATCACCAGGTTGATCATGCGCAGGTTCTCCACCCCGGCGTCCTTGATGACGATCTCCCCGGGCGTGACGGCCCCCAGCCCGATGAAGGAGCCCACCTCAATGTGGTCCGGGGCGATGCGCCAGCGGGTCCCGTGGAGGCGGGGGACCCCGTGCACCACCAGGGTGTTGGAGCCGATCCCCTCAATGCGCGCGCCCATCTGGTTGAGGACGCGGGCCAGGTCCTGGACGTGGGGCTCCGAGGCCGCGTTGCGGAGGACGGTGGTCCCCTC
The DNA here is from genome assembly GCA_049969295.1 of Anaerolineae bacterium. GTDB lineage: Bacteria > Chloroflexota > Anaerolineae > DTPP01 > DTPP01 > DAOTYM01. Next base: position 48,747 of record JBMFPD010000001.1, read on the forward strand.
GGCCAGGACGGCCGCCATGAGCGCGTTCTCCGTCCCTGTGACGCTGGCCTCGTCCAGGAGGATGTCTGTCCCCCTGAGCCGTTCGGCGCGCATGGTGAGGGTGGAGCCGCCGTTCTCCTCCACTGTAGCGCCCAGGGCGCTCAGGGCCAGAAGGTGGGTGTCCAGCCGCCGCCGTCCGATGACATCGCCTCCCGGCAGGGGCACCTGGACCTCCCCCTGCCGCGCCAGGAGGGGCCCCGCCAGGAGGATGGAGCCCCGGATCTGGCGGCACAGTTCCGGATCCAACGGAGCCTGGCGCAGGCGGCGGGCCTGCAGGGTCAGCTGGTGGTCGCCCGTCTCCTCTACCTCCACGCCGAGCGCGCGCAGGAGCGCGCACATGGTCTCCACGTCGCGGATCCTGGGGACGTTGTCCAGGACGAGGGGTTCGTCCGTCAGGAGCGAGGCGGCGAGCATCGGCAGGGCCGCGTTCTTGTTGCCGCTGGGGTACACTGTTCCCTGGAGGGGATATCCTCCCTCAATGACAAAGCGTTCCATGGCGCTAACCTTTCCACAACGCAGATTACAGGACGGTCCGCCGGGCCACGAGGCGCGCCCCTCGTCCCAGGCCCAGCGTGCGGGCGGCGTGGCCGTTGCGCTGGGCCACCTCCACCCGACCGCTGGACCCCACGAGGGCCAGGAGCGCGCCCTCCGGCACCGCTCCGTAGGCCGGCTGGAGGCCCCGGAGCAGGTGCCCCGCCACCTCAAAGGTCCAGGCCTCCGGCGGGCCATCCAAGTCTTCCGCCCTGAGGTTCGTGATGCAGTTGCCGAACCGGTCCACGTGGAGCACCTCCGCAAGCCAGGTGCCAGGGCCCGCCGCCACAGGCTTCGGGAGGTCCAGGCGCACCGGATCGGAGATGCGGGGGCCCAGGGCTTCCAGGGGCACGCCCCGTGCCAGGTGTGCGGCCACGGGCGCGAAGAGATCCCGGCCGTGGAAGGTCCGGCTCACCGGCTGGCGGAAGAACCGGCTCTCCGTCAGGTGGACGACGGCCTTCTCCCCCGGCAGGTCCAGGGCGGGGGTCAGCACGCCGTTGTCCGGGCCGACGAAGAGGGCCTGCTCCGTACGGACGGCGATGGGCCGGCGCTCCGTGCCGACGCCAGGGTCCACCACGACGAGGTGGATGGTCTGGGGTGGGAAGCAGGGCAGGATGCCCTCCAGCAGGAGGGCTGCGTACAGCACGTCCTGGGGCGGCACCTGGTGCGAGACGTCCACGAGCACGGCATCGGGCGCCAGGCCCAGGATCACCCCCTTCATGGCCGCCACATAGGTGTCTTCCAGGCCGAAGTCAGTGGTGAGCGTCACGATCCGCACAGATGTTCCCCCCGGGGGCATTGTACCGCAGGCGGTGAGGGGCGTCAACCGGGCCGCGGCCCACCGCCCCCGGTTCCGCGCGCCCCTCCTGCCCCCTCACCTTTCACGCACTTCCACTGGCCCCAGAAGGGCACGGTCGCCCAGGGTCTGGCCGTCCTCGTCCACGGCGGGCAGCCGGGGCATCCCCGGGCGCTCGGCATCGTACCACCCCATTTCCAGGGAATAGACCCCGGCCTCGTCCGGGATCTGCAGGGCGTACTCCTCCGCCACCACCTCTGGCGGAAACCAGGTGTTGGTGGGCCTTGCTCCGCCCCCGGGGACGCGGTCCACACCCGCCCGGACCCGTCCGTCGGGGCCCAGGAGGTGCACGAAGGCGGTGTAGGAGCGGTCCATCTCCCCCACCGCCTGCCAGTAGAGGGTGACCGTCAGCACCCCGCCCGGCCGGGCCGGCCCCTGGTGCAAGTCCGCCCCCAGGAGGAGGATGCCCTCCCCGAACCGCACGCGCAGGGGCACCTGGGGCGAGGGGGGCGCGAACACGCGCGCCGTGGGCAGGACCCGCACCGCGCCCAGGTCCAGAGGGGCAGGGGTGAGGGGCTGGCCCCCTTGTTCCACCCAAGCCTGCAGCCGGACCTCCCCTTCCTGGGCCTGCAGGGGGACCCGCACCCGGTGCCGCGTGCGGAAGGCGTGCCCCGGAGGCCAATCTCCAACCTCCCGGCCCGGGCCGGCCAGGGGCCGCGTCTCCTCAGCCAGCACCCTGCCTCCCTGCTCCCAGGCCAGGCGCAGGGCAAGGCCGGGCTCTGGCCGCCCCTGCACCTGCCAGAAGAGGGACGCCTCCACGAAGGCCCCACCTTGTGCGGACGCGGGCTCCAGCCCTGCCCCCAGGAAGCGCAGGCCCCCCACGTCCGCCCGTGCGGGTGTGGGGATGGGGAGGCGTTCGGGCGCGAGGGCCCCCGCTTCTGGCCCTACCTCCATCGGGCCCACGCAGGCCTCCTTCCCCGCGGGCGCGCCGGCTGCATCCAGGACGTCCAGGCCGTCGGGGGCCTCGTCTGCGTAGACCTTGAGGCAGAGGGAGTAGGGGCCCGGTGGCGTGCCGGGCTCCGCCGGGAGCGCGTACTGGGCCAGGACCACCCTCCCCACCTCCCAGCGGAAAGCGGGGTAGGTGAAGGCTGTGGGCCGGCGGTCCTCCCGCCCCCAGGCGAGGCCCTCCGCGTCCCGCAGCGTGAGCGCGACCGTCCAATCGGCGGAGAGGGCTTCCTTCGCCCGCCAGTAGGCTGCCACGTGGCCTGGCCTCTCCTGGTCCCACCCCAGGAACTCCAGCCGCCCGCCGAAGTCCACCGCCACGGGGTGCTGGATGGCCGGCTCCAGGGGCACGGCGAACCCCTCTGGCAGGGCGTAGTGCCGCAGTCCTACGTGCCAGAAAGTCCGCCCCACAGGGAGGGGCTCGCCCCACCGCTCCAGCATGTAGGCCACCACGCCCGTGGGGTCCACCACCTCATCCTGCCAGAGGACCAGCCACGCACCCCGCTTGCCCGCGGTGGCCCGGTTCACGCTCTCCGCGGCCTCCCACCCCAGGGGGTGCCGGGCGTCCAAGATGCGCAGGGGTGGGATCGGCACGCGCCTGGAGCCCGGCCAGTAGACATCCCACACGGGGGCCATGTGGCCCGACACGAGGAGGATGGCTTCGTCGGGGGCGGCGTGCTCCCGCACGAACTGAGCCACGCCCCGGAAGTCCGGCTTGGTGAAGGCCGGGTCGGCGTAGAGGTTCCGGTCGGCGTAGCCCGCAACCCCCAGGACGAAGGCCAGGCCGGCGGCGGCGACGGCCCTCGCCCAACCTTCTCCCGGCGCCCGCCCCTTCCCAGCGGCGGCTCCAGCGAGGAGGAGCAGCGCGCCCGGCGAGGCGACCATGGCGTAGCGGGGGTTGAACTTGGGCACACGGTAGGCCAGACCCAGGAGGAGGGCGACCGGCACGGCCCCGTAGAGGAGGGAGAACCCAAGGCCCCAGGCGTCTCCACGCCCCCTGGCGGCGCGCCAGGCCCAGATTCCCGCCGCCAGGGCCAGGACAGCCAGGTACGGGGTCAGGAGGCGCATCCCCTCCGCCTCCAGGATGGACTCGCCTCCCAGGAAGGCCAGGGCCACCTTGCGGGCCGCCTCGTCCAGTTTGAGGGTGCCGGGCCAGTAACTCGTATCCTCATGCCAGCGCTGCACCAGGAAGGGCAGCCAGGGGAGGTAGATCGCGACCACCGCGGCCACCGCGCCCAGCGCCTGCCAGAGTTGCCCCGCGCGGGCAAACGTCGCAGGGACGACGCGTGCGTCGCCCCTCCTGCCCGCCAGGCCCCAGGCCAGGGCGAAGCAGGCGTGGAAGGCCAGGACGAAGAAGGCGAAGTAGTGGGTGTAGACGGCCGCCCCCATCAGGGCCACATAGGGGAGCCAGGCGCGCCAGGCCCTGGCCCTGCCTTCCCGAAGGCAGGCCCAGAAGAGGCCGCTTGCCGCCAGGCAGAGGAGGGTGACCCAGGTGTAGTTGCGCGCCTCCTGCGCGTACCACAAGTGCAGGGGGGAGACCGCCCCCAGGAGGGCCGCCAGGAGGCCCGCCCCGCGGGAGCCAGCCACGCGCCGGCCGACCCAGGCCAGGCAGGGCACGAGGAGCACCCCGGCGAAGGCCGAGGGGAAACGCAGCGCGAACTCCCCCGCGCCGGCCAGGCGGACCCAGCCCCACACGGCGTAGTAGTAGAGGGGCGGCTGGATGTCGTCGGCGGTCCAGGCGGTGAGGTCTGGCAGGGAAAGAGTGGCGAGGTAGGCGGTCACGCCCTCGTCGTACCAGAGGCTCTGCGCCTCCAGGCGGTACATACGCAGGGCGAAGGCCAGAAGGCACAGGGCCAGGAGGGCCGCCGTCCAGAACCGGCCGTGCGCCCGCGAGGCCCCATCTTGCCGGGTCATCGTCCGCCCCCTCCAGGGGATGCAAGGTCCAGTTCCCACTCCAGGTGGTCCGAGGGCCCCTCCTGCCCCGGCTCCTGGGCCGGGAGCCGCTCGCCCGTCTCCCACCAGTACCAGCCGACCCACACCCGGTAGGGTGGCCGGTCCAGGGCATCCGGCAGAGGCAGCCGGCGCACGTCCTTGACCACCTCGCCTGGCCGCCAGGTGCTGGTGGGCACCGGTCCATCCCAGTTCGGCTGGGCATCGCTCTGAGAGACCCGCTCGCCCTCCCCGTCCAGGAGGTGGACGAAGGCCGTGTAGTCCCGGTCCGGCGCCGCCAGGGCCTGCCAGTAGAGGGTGAGGAGGAGCGTCCGGCCCTTGCCCTCCCGGACCACCCCAAGGTCGTACCCCAGAAGCCGGACCAGCCCCCCGAACTCCCCCCGCAGGGGGTGGTCCGGTGTCAACTTCGTGTCGGGCGGCACCAGGTGCAGGCGTCCCCCCGTCCGTGCAAACCGATGCAGGCGTATCCAGGTGCCGCCGTCATAAAGACGCCAGGGGTAGTCCGCCTGTTCCACTTCCACAGGCAGGCGGCGCCATCCCGCAGCCCAATCTCCCTCCTCCACGACACCCACCGCCACCGTGAACCAGTCCCCCAGGTCCCAGGGGACCGTGTCCACCATGACCACTTCGCCGAGCCGCCAGCGGCTGGTAGGGTACCAGAGGAGGGCCGCCAGGGGACGCTGGGTGGTATCCTCCACCACATCCCCCTCCCGGTTGAGGAAGAAGGGATAGAGGCGCAGGTCCTCCTCCAGGGGTTCCAGGGCCTGCCAGTACATGCGCAAGGACGTGAGGCGCCACCTGGGCTGGTCCACCAGGTCGAACCCCAGGAGGCGCAGGCGGCCGCCGAAGGTGATGGAAAGGGGGTACTGGGGCGCGGGGTTGGGCGCTCGCAGGAAGTCGTAGAAGGCGTCCGGGAGGGTGTGGCGGCAGTCGGCCTGGCCCGCAGCCCGGGCAAGCAGAAGGTACCCGTCCGCGGCGTCCTGCACGCAGAAATCCTTCCTCAGAAGGCCCATCACGGCCTGGTGGAAGTCGTTGGGGTGCATGTCGGTGGTGGAGGCCGCATCCACCAGGACGTAGTCGGCGTCCAGGACCACCGGGAAGTCGTAGATAACCTCCCGGTGGCTCAGGTGCGGGTTGAGGGGCGGCGTGGTGGAAAGGCGTGCCTCCGGGGGGATCTGCGCCGCGAAGCGGGCGAGGAGGCGGTGGTGCGGCGTCACCTCCGGCCAGGCCACCTCAGGGTTCAGGGGGGTGAAGCCCCACATCCGCTGCGCCAGGAGGCACCAAGCCAGGAGCCACGCGCACACACCCCCGAGGACCCGGGAGCGCGGCCAAGAGGTCCAGGCTGCCACCCTCCGCACGCACCAGGCCGCGCCGGTGATGGCCCCGGCCACGGCGAAGGGGACGACGAGGGCCGAGTAGTGGTACTCGCCGGAGTACATGGCCGGGTAGTCGGCCAGGAGGTTGGCCGCCAGGATCGGTGCGGCCAGGGCCAGTTCCAGAGGGCCGAGGACCGGGAAGAAGCCCACCGGGGCCAGGATGCGCGCCCAGTAGGCCAGCCGGTCTTCTGTGACGAGGAGCGCGAGCACCTCCCCTGGCTTCGTCGCCAGGGCCTGGAGGATGCCCCCGAGCCCGCCGCCCAGGTGCGCGTAGCGCTTGAAGTAAATGGACCCTTCCGCCGCCACAGGGCCGTAGAACTGGCGACTGGAGTGGGCGATGATGCCGAAGGTGGCCACGGCAAACCAGGCAAGGCCGGCCGCGGCCACCGCGGCCCCGGCCTTCCGGTCCCGCACGACGAAGAAGAGGTACAGCCCCAGCATGAAGACCACCAGGGCCACCTCTTCCTTGACCGTGAGGCTCAGGAAGGTGAAGAGGGCGAGCCACCCGTGCCGCCGCCCCTCGCCGAAGTATAGGGCCGCGAGGAGCAGGGGCACCGCCAGGGGGCTGGCGTGGAACTCCGTCAGGTTGGCAGCCTGGAGCGCGGGGAAAAGCAGGTACGATACGGCGAAGGCGAGCCCCGCCCTCCGGCTCCCGAGGCGCTTCCGGGCCCAGGCGTAGACCGGCACCGCCCCCAGCGCCAGGACGACCGTCTGCAGCCAGAGGAGGCTCGTCACGTCGTCGTGGAGGAGGAAGACCAGGGATATCAGGAGGAAGATGGGCTCAAAGTGGTCCGTGAGGCGGGAACTCTGGCGGCCGTCGTGGCGCGTCTCCTGGACGAACCGTCCGTGCAGCGTGTTCCAGATGGGCTGGTCCATGTTGCCCAGGTCCGAGGTGTGGGTCTGGAAGGCCTCGTGCTTGCGCACCGAGAAGGCCCCGAAGTAACCCACGTACAGGGCCATGCACAGGAGGAGGACCAGGGAGGCCCAGAGGTCCCGGGAGGGCCTCCAGGCTGACTGGGGACGGGGGGTCATTCGTCCGACCGCCTCTTGGCCAGGTCCCGCACAGCGCGCTCCAGTTCCTCCAGGCGGTCCTGCTGGCTCACCACCAGTTCCGCCAGGAACCCGATGAGGAAGAGGAGGAGCCCGGCCAGGACCAGGACGCCAGCGAAGATGAAGATGGGCCTCTGCTGCTTGCCCAGGGAGAGCCACAGCCCCAGCAGGTACAGGTACAGCGCGCCCCCTACCAGGAAGCACAGGAGCCCCAGGGAGCCGAAGAAGAGCATCGGTTTGCGGCTGAAGGTCAGCAAAAACTTCACGACCAGCACGTCCAGGAAGGAGACAGGGATGCGCAGGACCCCGAACTTGGACTTCCCCCGGCGGCGCGGGTAGTAGTTGACCTGCACCTCGCCCACCCGGTACCCTTTGGAAGCGGCGATCATCAGGACGAAGCGGTGCCAGTCGGAGCGCAGGGGAAGGAGGTCCTCCACCACCTCGCGGCGGAAGGCCTTGATCCAGTTCATGTCGTGGGCCTGCACCTGGAAGAGCCAGCGGGAGACGGCGTTGTAGATGCGGGAGGCGAGGACCTTGCCGTCCCGACGGCCCTGCCGCCAGCCAGCCACCACGTCGTACCCTTCCTCCAACTTGGCCAGGAGTTTGGGGATGTCCTCGCGGGGGTCCGACTCCATGTCCGCCGGGAGGAGCATCACCACCTCGCCCCGGGCCGCCCGGAAGCCGGTCTCCAGCGCCTCCGTCAGGCCCAGGTTGCGCCGGTGGGTCAGGACCCGTACGAAGGGATGGCGCTGGGCGGCAGCCGCGGCTTCCTCAGCCGTGCCGTCGGTGGAGCCGTCGTCCACCAGGACCAGTTCCCCTTCCACCCCCAGGGCGGCGAAGGCCTGGGCCACGGCCTCCACCACCTCTCCCACGTTCCCGGCCTCGTTGTAGGCTGGGACCACCACGCTCACCCGCGGCCGCTCCTTCAGCGAAGGCTTCCCGTCCATCTCCCTACCGACCTCCTCCCCCGACCGCCTCCAGCGCCTCGGCCAGGACCGCGACCACCCGCTCCATCTGAGCCTGCGTCAGTTCCGGGTACATGGGCAGGGAGAGGACCTCCCGCGCCGCTCGCTCCGCCTCGGGGAAGTCCCCTTCCCGGTAGCCCAGGTCCCTGTAGACTGGCTGCAGGTGCAGGGGGATGGGGTAGTGGATGCCCACGCCGATGCCCCGCTCCCGCATGTAAGCGAAGACCCGGTCCCGCGCTGGCACCCGCACCATGTAGAGGTGGTAGACAGAACGCGCGCCCGGCAACTCCTGGGGCAGGCCCACGCCCAGGGGCCGCAGGAGCCGGGCGTAGTCCGCCGCGTGGGCCCGCCGCTCCTCGTTCCAGGCGTGCAGGTGGGGGAGTTTCGCCCGCAGGATCGCCGCCTGGAGCGCATCCAGGCGGTAGCCGTAGCCAATGACGAGGTGCTCGTACTTGCTGCGGCGGCCGTGGTCCCGCAGGAGGCGCGCCTGGTCGGCGTAGTCGTCCCGGTCCGTGGCCAGCGCGCCCCCGTCCCCGTAGCAGCCCAGGTTCTTGCCAGGGTAGAAACTGAAGCAGGCCAGGTCGCCGAAGGTTCCCACCGGCCGCCCTTTGTACGCGGCACCGTGGGCCTGGGCGGCGTCCTCAATGACCGGGAGGCCGTGCCGCCGCGCGATCTCCAGGATGGGGTCCATGTCGGCGGGCTGGCCTGCCAGGTGCACGGCGATGACCGCCCGGGTGCGGGGGGTAATGGCCGCTTCCAGTTTCGCCGGGTCCATGTTGTAGGTGCGGGGGTCCACGTCCACGAAGACCGGTCTTGCCCCCACCAGGGAGACGGCCTCCGCCGTGGCGATAAAGGTGTAGGTGGTGGTGACCACTTCATCGCCCGGGCCCACGCCGAGGATGCGCAGGGCCAGGTGCAACGCCGCCGTCCCCGAATCCACGCCGACGACGTGCCGCACGCCGCAGAAGGCAGCGAACTCCTCCTCAAAGGCCGCCACCTCCGGCCCCAGGATGAAGTTCGCCCCATCAATGCACCGCTGGATGGCGGCGTCAATTTCGTCTTTGATGCGCAGATACTGCGCCTTCAGGTCTACCAGAGGGATGGAATCTGCCATGTCGTGCTCCTTGACAGACCTCCCCCCTACCCCCTATGGGGGATGGGGAGAGGTCATGCTCCAACCTCACCCCTACCCCCGTGGGGGATAGGGTGAGGTCACTTCTCCACAACCGACTGGTACAGGGATGCCATCTCGTCGGCGATGCGCTCCCAGGCGAACTTCTGAGCCACGTGCTGGAACCCATCCTCGCCCAACCGCCGGGCCAGGGCTGGGTCGTCCAGCACCCGCTCCAGGGCCTGGGCCAGGGCCTGGAGGGTCATATCGTCTGCCGTGGGCCCCAGGCCCCCCGTGGTGAAGACCACCCGCGCCTTGCGCTGGATGGCCCCCAAGACCTCCCGGCCGATGGCCTCTATGTCATCGCGGACCATCACCGCCCGCTGCACCACGCCCCCCAGCCCCGTCACCCGGCGGCAGAGCCAGTGGGTGTTGGTGTCCAGGACGTCGCCGATCAAGAGTTCGTTGCCGATGGCTACGATCTCCACTGGGGTCCCCTGCGGGTCCACCGTGCACCTCCTTCCCTCCGGTCCTGGGCGCGCTTCCTGCCAAAGAAACAGCCCTGCCAGGGGCAGGGCTGCCGGAAGGCGCGCAGGATGTCCTCACGAGTCCACGGGCCGCACGCCGTGGTAGACGCGAGGCCCGCCGATGGTCTGCAGGATGAGTTCAGGCGTCCGCCGTCCCAGGATCTGGTGGAGTTCCCGTGGCGAAAGAGGTGTGTTGCCGTTGGCCAGGAAGATGCGGAAGACCGCCGTGGCCAGAGGGGTGTGCTCGGTGATGTAGTCGGGCTTCCCGCGGCAGCAGGTCATCAGGGACTGCCACAGGGCATCCACCTGCCGTACCTCCGCCGTCTCCGGGTCCACCCAGTCTACCAACTGGGCCTCTCTGTGGTCGGGGTACTTCGCCCGGCACTCCTCGCACAACTGGCCGTGCAGTTCCAGGCGGAAGTCCCGCTTCTGCTTCTCCCACCAGCCAAAGTCAATATGGAACTTGGTATCCAGAGTGGGCTTGATCCACTTTGCCATCAATCTTCGCCTCGCTCGGACTATTGCTCGACCACGGAGGATTCTGACAATACGCTCTTCTGAGCACCCCTCCCCCAGCCCCCTCCCCGCACGCGGGGAGGGGGCCCAGGGGGTGGGGTTGGAAGGCGCACGGCCGTGCGCCCCTACCTCTCCGTCGCCTTGGCCAGAACGACGTATCGTCAACAACCAGTGTGGCGTAGTACTAGCGTTCCAGGGTCCAGAAGCCGGAGCCCACGGACCGGAAGGCGTTGTTGGTCGCCAGTTCCACGAACAACGGCCCAGGGGGGCACCTGCGCACCAGGTTCACCGCCGAGTACAGCGTCTTGGCATGGACCGTCCCCTCGGGGCTGAGCCCAGCCAGTTCAATGAAGACCTCCCGCACGATCTCGGAGAGGGGGGTACCGCGCTCCTGGTGCAGGGCCCACAGGGCATCCACCGCGTCGGGATCGTCGGCCCAGATGCACATCAGGTCGTCAAACTCGCAGGAGATGGGCTGCTTCAGCATGGAGAAGGTGAGGCGCTCGCCCTCCACCTTCGCCGTGCGCACCCACAGGCGCTTCATCCGACGGGGTTTGTAGCCCAGGACCAGGACGTGAGGGTTGGCCGTGCGTTCCACCGTCACCAGCCCCCCCACCGGGATCTGCTTCTGGGTGTACCACTCCTTCAGGCCGTAGACGTACTTGTGCTCGTGGACCACCCAGCCTTCCCACTCGGCACCGGTCTGGGCATCTACGAAGCGGATCTGGGTCCGCTGCTTCGCCGTACCCCTGGGGAAGAGAGGACGGGTCTTCTTGGTGAGAGGCAGGGTGCCGGCCCGCCAGTGGGGGTAGTTCAGGGTCAGGGTCACCTCGTCCAGAGAGCCCAGGTCCACCGCGCCGAGCATCTCCGCCAGGCCGTTCTCGTCGTCTATCTCCAGTTCCAGGGCCAGGAGTTCCCCGGAGAGGACGGAACGGTCGCAGGAAGGGACCTCGGCCAGGAACCAGGGGAGGGGCTCCACGGCTGGCCTGGGCATCAGGCGACGCAGGTACCATTTCCGCTCCTTCTCGGTCCCTACGTCCACGAACCGTTCATCCGTCTCCAGAGCGTAATCCAAGGAGAGGACCTGGATCTCCCGCGGGACCCCGGCCGGCAGGTCCAGTTCGGGAAGGATCTCCTCTGTCCTCACCGGGCGCCCCTTGACCTCAATGAACGCCTCGGCGATGTTGAGGTGGCCGATGTGGATATCGGCCAACATGGAGCGCGCGATCCACCGGTCCCCCAGGCGCACGAACCCCGAATCCGCGCGCCCCAGCCACGCTTCCAGTCGCTCCTGCACGCGGCCCCCGAACTCCGCAAAGAGGTCCGAGGCGGGCCTGAGGGCCAGGGGGAGAGCCCCTTTTTCGTCGTCCCAGTTCAGTTTGTGGGGGGCCTGGAGCCCCGCGGCGAACTCCCGCAGGCCTCCTTGGCCGGGGAACTCCACCTGGATGACCTCAAAGGGACCGTACTCGGGGTTGAAGCCTTCCCGCACCCCCTTCACGGTGCCCGTGGCGAAGTCCAGCGCCGGGAACACGATCTGCTGGCCCACCTGGTAGCGGTTCCGGGGCTGGTAGACCGTGCCGCGCGCCAGTTCAGCACGGATGGCCTCCTCTTCCTGGCGGCAGCGCCAGGCCATCAGGGCCGCAGCCAGGTCCTCCGTGGAGAGGGGACGGCCGGCATCCAGCAGGAGATCGCGCAGATATTCCGCATCCTCAGAGTTGACCTGGAACCTCTCCAGCCAGAACTCTGGGGTCTGGGTCTTCAGCCGCAACACGCTCGGGAACCCTCCTGATCTCTCTTCCGCATGCACACGGGGGGATTATACCAAGATGAGGAAGGGTTGACAAATAGTCTCTGCGACCGGGCAGGGTCTCCCTTGCGGTTGCCTTTCGTGCTGGTCGTCTGGGCAAATCCATCTGCTCAGTTGCGAGGATCAGACCGTAGGGCACGCCTCCTGGCGTGCCTCTGCGCCGGGAAGCCCCTTGTAGCATGCCCCCTGGCGTGCCAAAGATGCTGTAAAAAACGAGACAACCCCAAGCCACGGGCCCTGTGCAGTTGCCTTTCGGAACAAGCCGTGATACAATGGTCCCGATAGGCGTGAGGGCCGTCTTCCGCACCATCTGGCATCTCTACAACCCATCGGGGGAGTTGGTTCCGTCCCGGCGCTGCCATCAGAGTTGCACCGGTCCCGAGGACCCTGCCTCGCGGTTGGCCCTGGCCACCCGGAAAGGGCTCGTCATCCTCCACAGCGTCCAGACCTTCCCCCCGCGCTGGACCCCGTCAGAAGGTACGCCATATGTGAGCCTCCGCCTTGGTAGACCTCGCTTCTGGCTCTGGGCGCCAGAGGGCAGTGGGCTTTTGACGCGAGGGGCAGCCCGTCCCCCCGTCCCAGACCCTGATGGAGGAAGAACGTGAGCAGCACCTCAACCCTGTTGCAAGACGCGCTGGACAAGGCCAATCTCCACTACATGCAGGTGGAAGACGAGTTTGGACTCCTCTTCCGGGGAGACTACCGCGACGACATGCTGGTGGTGGTCAAGGAGGTGGGCGACTACGCCGTGGTCAGCGCAACCCTCCCGAAGTTCCCGCCCGCGCAGGAGGAGACAGTGGCCCACAATTACCTGCAGCTCACCTTTGACGCCGACATGTTCAAACTGGCCCGCCGCTCCAACGGCGAGTACACCATCGCTGCGGAACTTCCCCTCTCCCTGGTGACACCCCGCACCCTGGAAGCGGCCATCCGGGGGGCAGTCCACCTGGTGGACCTGCGCCCTGAGGACCTGTTCTCCCTGGAGGAGATGTCCCAGGCCAACCTCTCCCTGAGCCTGCGCACCGCCACACTCCTGGGGCCGGAGATTGAGACCGTGGAGAAGAACCTCCCCCGCCAGTTGCGGGAGGCCGGGGTCCAGCCCCAGCCAGTCCAGGGAGGGAGGGCCTACCTCTTCACCCTCAACCTCGGGGAACTGAAGATCACCATCCTCGCCGTGAGCCAGAGGGCCGTGGTGAGCCTGGTGGCCTTCTTCGCCGACCTGCAGCCCCACGGCAACCGCCTGGCCTACTACCGCAAGATGGCTGACAGCAACCTGCACATGGACGTCTGCAAGGTGGCCCTGAGCCAGGAAGACACCGTGGCCTTCATGTACCAGCTCCCGGTGCCAGATACAGCGGCCCTGAAACAGGCTCTGGAGCGCCTGCAGGCCTACATCCTCCTCATCGGGCTGGACCTGGCCGCCTGAGGGGGGAAAGGCCGCTGCACCTTGCGTCAGCCGTTCGGGCGACCTCACCGCTCGCCCGGTGTCGGCACAGGCCGACGCGCCCGACCTCTCCCCCGAACCCTCTCCTCACCTGCGGGGAGAGGGCTGGGGGAGGGGTCGTCGCTTCCCGCAGGGGGACGGCCTGACCACCGGACGCGGCATCCGCAAAGCCATCCGCACAAGCACAAGATGGAACCGGGCCGAACCGCAACCCAACTTGTGCCCCCTTGCGCCTGTGCTATAATCCCGCCCATGAAGGACGAACCCGGCAAGATCATCACCAGCCTCAAGCACCGCCGCAGCATAGAGGCAGCCATGCGCGAGATGCTGGAAGCCGCTTCCAGCGAGGAGTTTGAAGCCATGGCTGCCCGTATCGCCCGGCAGGGTTCCCAGGTCATCCCGGTCATCCTCGCCAACCTGGGCACCACGGACGCGCGCTTCCGAAACGTGCTGGGGACCGTGGCCCGCTATCTGGACCGCGACGAGATGGCCTACGCCTTGCGGGAGGTGGTGATGCAGCCCGGGCGCTCGGACCAGGAGCGGACCGCGGCCCTGATGATCTTGGAACGGTACCTGGGCGAGGAGATCGGCGATTCCCTGTACGTGGAACTCTCCGACCCCCTGGAAGTGGCCCGGCAGTCCCTGCGGGAAGCGGCCGCAGAGGCGGCGAGGAGTGCTGAGGCGTACGAGGAGTACCTGCGCAGCCTGGAAGACGAGCCTATGGAGGTGGCCCTCCTGGTCCTCAGGGCAGCCGAGACGCTGGAGCCTCCCCTCATCGTGGAGCCGCTGCGCCTCCTGGCCCAGGACCCCCGGGAAGCCGTCGCTCAGGAAGCCATCCGCCTGCTGGGCACGCTGCGGGTCCCCGAGGCAGCTCTCGCCCTGCGGACCCTGCCCCCTTGCCTAGCCCCCGGCCGGCGCAAGGAAGCCGAACGGGCCCTCCGAAAACTGACCCTGGCCGGCGTCTCCACGCCGCCCCCTCTCCCCGTGGAAGAGTGCTGTCGCCTCCTGGTCAGCCCCGTGGAGGGCCAGGGGGTCCGCTCTGTCTGGGTCCTGGAGCGGACCGGGACGGAGAACCGTCTGAACCTCCTCGCGGTGATGCTCCAGGACGAGGCGGGCATCGTGGACTGCTTCGGCACAGAAGGGCTCACAGAGAGACCCTTTACTTGGTCCCCAGACCCCGGCGCCGTCCACCGGCTGAGCCTCCCCCAGCGGGGCTACAGCCTGGACCTCCTGGAAGCAGACCCGGGCTACGCAGTGCGCCTCCTGATGGAGGGCACTCAGCAGGCCCTGGAACGGCAGGGAAGCCTGCCCCTGGAGTACCGGGTGTGGGGGAAGATGCTCTGGAAATACGATCTGCCGGACCCCAGGCCCGTCCAACTGCCCGCGGTGTCCCCATCCCAGCGGGACGCGCTGCGCCCGACCCTCAGGCGCTTGCTGGCCCACCCCACCTTTGACTCGTGGACCCCCTGGACTCCGGACGTGGAGGCCTGGATCGCGGCCTGGGGGGACCCGTCCCCTCCCAGCCTCAAGACCGACCAGGGGGCCTCCCTGGCGCGCCGTCTGGTCGCCCTGTACTATCAGGAGGAGGCCCTGGAAGCCTGTCGACGGTGGCTCCTGGCCAACAGTGAGTGGTTCCTGATGGCCGGTGAAGAGGAAATGGCTGCGCTGGCTCTGGTGGCCGCGGAAGACCTGGACGTAGACACCCGCACCGAGCACCCCTTCCTGTTGGCCCTGGCGGAGAGGGCCCTCCTCCTGGCCTGGGAGGCGGTTCAGCGAGGAGAATCCCAACCCGCAGCGAGGCGAAAACGACGTGCTCCCCGTCCCGCGAGGGGATAGGGAGCCCGCAAAACTCTTCTGGAGGATGGAGAGGAGATGTTGCCACATCTCGGCGTTCCTGAACTGATCATCATCTTGGTGATCATCATCATCATCTTCGGCGTGGGCAGGCTGCCGGAGATCGGTGGGGCCATCGGCAAGGGCATTCGGGAGTTCCGCAAGGCCCAGGAGGAGCCGGAAAAACTGCCCCCCGCCCCGTCCGAAGGGAAGAAAGAAGAGACCGAGGCCAAGTAGTCAGAAGGGCCCCAACACAACGGCGTGCTTCAGCCCTCTGCTCGTTGGGGGGCCTTGACGCTCGGCGGAGTCGCTTCGGCGGGCAAGGCTGGCTGTCCTACGCCCTGGCCAAGGAGAGGGCAGCATGGTGGACTTCGGCCCAGAGGAGAGGGCGGAGTACCTCCGCCTTTTCTGCGAGGAGGCGGAAGAGCAACTCCGCGCCATCGGAGAGGGGCTCCTGGCCCTTCGCAGGGACCCGGGGCGGTTGGAATGGGCCCGGGAACCGCACCGCGCCGCCCACACCCTGAAGGGGTCGGCGGGGTACCTGGGCCTGGAAGGGATCGGCGCGCTGGCTCGGGCCGTGGAAAGGACGCTGAAGGGGATCGCGGAGGGCCGCACCTCCCTCACCCCGGAACGGGAAGCCGCCCTGGTGGAAGCCCTGGAACTCCTCTACCGGCTCGTCCGACAGGTGGCCCGGGGAGGGACAGACGAGGACCTCCGCGTGGCCACCCTCGTGGCGCGGCTTGAGGGCCTTGCCGAAAGTCCCTGACCAGCCCCCTCAGCGGATCTGCCCGACCGGTTCCTCCATCCCTTCCACCTGATAGGCCATGGCCATGTGGGGCGTGTTGTGGGCCCAGCCAGGCCGCCCCCGGGCATCCAGGAGGATCAGGCCACCCAGCCCGCCGACCTTGGCTGCCAGGATCTGGATGGCCAGACGTGCTGCCAGGATCGGATCGGCTGTCTGCCCCAGGAGGTCCAGGGCGGTCTTGGCCAGGACCACCTTGGCGATGCTCTCCCCCCACCCCGTGCAGGAGACGCCCCCGATGCCGTCATCGGCGTAGAAGCCGCACCCTACCTGCGGCACATCTCCAACCCGCCCCGGGTGCTTGAAAGGGGTCCCGCCCGTGGAGGTGCCGGCCGCCAGGTGGCCCTGCACGTCCAGAGCTACCGCGCCCACCGTGTCGGCGCGGCCGAAAGCATCCCGCACCTGGAAAGCCGGTTGCTGGCGCAGGCGTTCCCAGCGTGCCCGCTCTCGCTCCACAATCAAGCGCTCCGGGGGGACCAGGGGCACCCCTTTCTCCTGAGCGAACTGCACAGCCCCCTGCCCCACCAGGAGGATGTGCTCGCTTTGCTCCAGGACGAGCCGGGCCAGACGGATGGGGTTGGCGATCCCCTGGACGGCGGCCACGGCCCCGACCCGAAGGTCTGTCCCCCGCATCAGGCCAGCATCCAGTTCCACCTCCCCTGCGGCGTTGAGGCAGGAGCCCCGCCCAGCATCAAAGACCGGGTCATCTTCCATGCAGACGATGGCGGCCTCCACCGCTTCCAGAGCCGTGCCGCCCTCCCGGAGGACGCGCCACCCCTCCCGCGCCGCCCGCAGGCAACCGGCCACGTGCGGCTCCTGCAGATCCTCAGGGATATCCCACGCACCTCCATGGACGATGAGAGCGACTCCCATGTCCACCCCCCATGCGCCGCGCGCGGGAGGCCGCGGCGTTTTCTCCTTGCTCAGTCGCAAGGTCAGATGCCCAGGATGTTTTCGTCCTGCGAACGCCATCAACGAATGAGGGAACGAATCAACGAATGGCTTGCGGTCGCGCCGGGCTCATTCGTGTATTCGTTGATGGCTTTCCCCAGGCCACTGGACCGCGTTGCCCCTGAAGAGGTTGGGCATCCGTCCCTTGCAACAGGGTTATAACCGCTCTTCCCAGCGCAGAAGGCACGCCAGGAGGCGTGCCCTACGGTCTCCGTCACATCGAATTCGCAGCACGGGTTTGCACCAGGGCATTTTCTCCTCATGAAGGCAATCCCCAGGCATCTCAGGGGCTTCCAAGACCCTCCAGAAACCGACCCAATGCCTCCAGGAAGGGACCGGGGCACTCCTCCTGGGGCACGTGCCCGCAGGCAGGGAGGACCGCCAGTTGGGCACCCGGGAGTTCCTGGGCCAGACGCAGGCTCTCAGCCGTGGGCACCACGCGGTCATCATCCCCGGTGACCACCAGCGTCGGCACGCGCACTTCCCGAAGGCGCGGGGCCAGGTCCGGCACCTCCGTGGCCACCGTCAGTTCGTAAAGGGCCCGGTCCCAGTTTTCCACCTGAAGGGGCTTGCGGTACCCCTCCAGAACCTCGGGCGTGATCTTGCCCGGGTCGTGCCAGGCCAGGCGGAGCAGCGACTCCCCCTGCCTTGGGAAGGAACGGAGCACCAGCGGCCCCAGCCGTCGCATCTGGGGCGTCGCCAGGAGGGGCCGGAGCCAGGCCGGCGCGCCGCCGCGGGTGTAGATCGCCGCGTCCACCAGCACCAGCGCCCGGACCCGCTCCGGGTGCGCCAGCGCGACCAGGAGGGCGACCGTCCCGCCGGCCGAGTTGCCCACCAGCACGGCTCGCTCCACGCCCCACGCATCCATGAGGGCCACCGTCAGGCCGACCTGGGCCTCCGTGCTGTAGGGGTTGCGGCCTGTCCACTGGCCAGGCATGGGCCGGGAGGTGAGGCCGAAGCCCGGGCGGTCAAAGGCGATGGCGCGGCCGGTCCGCCCCAGAGGTTCCATCACCTCGCGCCATGAGAAGGTGCTCGCGCCAAAGCCGTGCAGGAGGAGGAACACCGGCTCCCCCTGGCCTCTCTCCTTGTAGTGCACCCGCAGGCCCAGCACCTCCACGAAGCGGCTGTCGGGGTCCGCAAGGGCCTCGGGAGGCTGAGTCCCCTCCAGGGGCGGGATCGGCACGAGGAAGGGGCCGACGAGGAGGAGGGCGACCACGGCCCCCAGCGCGATCAAGAGTGTACGGGTCCAACGCTTCACCGTCAATCCTCCTGAGGCACAGAAGCTCGCCATTCTACCGCAGAAGGGTTCCAGGTGCAAAACACGGCACGGGCCTTGCGGTTGCACCTTGTGTTGGTGAGTCGGGGACGCGGGAAGACCGACCTCTCCCATTCCCCCACCCCTTTCCCTCCCCG
>JBMFPD010000002.1:0-28851 GCA_049969295.1 Anaerolineae bacterium
GTGGGCGTTGCGATCGGGGTTGGTGGCGAAGCGGGGGTCCCGGCCCACCGTTTCCTCTATCCCCAGGACCTCGCAGAGTTTGTGCCACAGGCGCTCCGTGCCCACAGCCAGGATGAAGTAGCCATCCCTGGCCGGGAAGGGCTGGTAGGGGGTGATGTTGGGATGGACGTTCCCCAGCCGCGGCAGGTCCTGGCCGGTGGCGAAGTAGGTGCCCACGATGTTGGTCAGCCAGGCGATCTGCCCTTCCAGGAGGGAGATGTCTATGAGTTGGCCCTCCCCTGTTCTGCGGCGGGCCTCCAGCGCGGCCAGGATGCCGATGACGGCGTAGAGGCCGGCCGTCATGTCAGCCAGGGCGGAGGGGAAGCGCTGGGGCTCGCCCTCCGGCTCGCCCGTGAGGGCCATGGTCCCCGACATGGCCTGGGCCACCAGGTCGTACCCGCTGCGGCCGGCGTAGGGCCCCGTCATGCCGAAGCCGCTGATGATGCAGTAGATGAGCCGGGGCCAGCGGGCGTGGACCGTCTCGTAGTCCAGGCCCCGCTTGCGCAGCGAGTCCCAGCGGGGGATGTTGGTGAGGAAGACATCGGCCCCTTCCAGGAGGCGGGCCATCACCTCCTGGCCGGCGGGCTTGTCCAGGTCCAGGGTCAGGCTGCGCTTGTTGCGGTTGGTGGAGAGGTAGTAGGCGCTTTCCCCCTGCAGGAAGGGCGGTCCCCATCCCCGGGACTGGTCTCCCTCCCCCGGGCGCTCCACCTTGATCACGTCTGCGCCTAGGTCGCCCAGGATCATGGTGCAGAAAGGCCCGGCGAGGGCCTGGGTGAGGTCCACCACGCGCAGGCCCGCCAGGGCGTCTCGGGGGAGGGGGGTGGTATCTGCCTTGGCTGTCATCCCCACACCTCCGTTGGCCTCCTCGTGGGGTTCAGGGGCAGGCCGCGTCGGCGATCTCCAGTGCCCGATCAATGATGCCCAGCCCTTCGTCCAACTGGGCTTCGGTGATGCACAGGGGCGGCACCACGAAGATCCAGTTCCAGCGGACGAAGGTGTAGAGGCCGTTGGCCCGCAGGAAGGCCGCTACCTTGGCCATGGCCCCCATCTCCGAGGCCTTGGCGTTCCAGGGGGCCATGGGTTCCTTGGTGGCCTTGTCCTTCACCACCTCAATGACGGAGAAGAGGCCGATGTAGCGCACGTCCCCTACCGAGGGGTGGCGGGCCTTGAGGTCCTCCAGGCGCTCGCCCAGGACCTTGCCCATGGCCGCCGCGTTCTCAATGAGGCGGTCCTCCTCGTACACCTGGAGGGTGGCCAGCCCCGCGGCGCAGGCCAGGGCGTGGCCGCTGTAGGTGAGGCCGGCCCAGAGGGTGCGGTCCTCAAAGTACTGGGCGATGGGCTCCGAGACCACCACGGCTCCCAGGGGCACGTAGCCGCTGGTGATCCCCTTGGCCATGGTGATCATGTCCGGCACCACATTCCAGTTGTCCACGGCGAACCACTTGCCGGTCCTGCCGAAGCCGCTCATCACCTCGTCCGAGATGAGGAGGATGCCGTACTGATCGCAGATCTCCCGGATGCGGGGCCAGTAGTCGTCCGGCGGGACGAGGATGCCGTTGGACCCCGTCACCCCTTCAAAGAGGACGGCGGCGATGGTCTCCGGCCCTTCCAGGCGGATGACCTCCTCCACGTGGGAGATGCACTCGCGGTGGCAGGTCTCCCGCGTCCAGCCAAAGGGGCAGCGGTAGCAGTAGGGGTCCAGCACATGGACCACGCCCGGCATGGCCGGCTCCACGGGGAAGCGGCGCGGGTCTCCGGTGAGGGCGATCGCGCCGTAGGTCGCCCCGTGGTAGGAGCGGTAGCGGGCGATGATCTTGTAGCGGCCGGTGTAGAGCCGCGCGATCTTGACCGCGTTCTCGTTCGCCTCCGCGCCGCCCAGGCAGAAGAAGGTCTTCTTCAGGTTGCCCGGCGTCACCTGGGCCAGTTTCTCCGCCAGGAGGCCCCTCGGCTCCGTGGCCATCCCCGGATAGACGTAGCAGAGTTTCTCCGCCTGCTCCTTGATGGCCTGCACCACCTTGGGGTGCTGGTGGCCGATGTTGACGTTCATCAACTGGGACGAGAAGTCAATGTAGCGCTTGCCGTTGGCATCCCAGAAGTACACCCCCTGCGCCCGGACCACCGGGATGGGGTCCACCGTGCCCTGCGCGGCCCAGGAGAAGAACGTGTACTCGCGGTTCAACCGCACGATCTCTTCCGCCGTCAGATGTCCTTTGTCTGCCATGGTTTCGCCTCCGCATAGGATGGGAACTTACAGTCGCACGTCGTAACTGGCCTCTATGGCCTTGACGAGGGAGACGAGCACCTCGTTGACCGGGGTGGGCACGCCCAACCGCGCCCCCTCCCGGACGATGGCCCCGTTGATGACGTCTATCTCCGTGGGGCTCCCCCGCAGGACGTCCGCCAGCATGGACGACCGGTTGGGCGCGGTGGCCCGGCAGACCTCCTCCGTCCTGACCACGGGGTCGGGGTAGGGCAGGGCGATGCCCAGACCCTCGGCCACGGCCGCGGCTTCCTGCACGGCGCGGGCCATGAGGGCCCTCGCTGGGGCGATCTCCAGGAGCCGCCCGTTGTGCACCCGCAGGATGGCCGTCAGGGCGTTGATCCCCACGTTGACCACCAGTTTGCCCCACACGAGGGAGTTCAGGTCCGCCAGGAGGTGCACCTCCAACCCGGCCTGCTGGAAGGCCTCTGCCACCTGGCGCACCCGGGCCTCGTTCTCGGGGGTGTAGCCCAAGTGGGTGGGGCCCTTGCCGGCGTGGCGCACGTGCCCCGGCCCCAGGAGGGTCGCGCCGTGGGCTGTCAC
Source organism: Anaerolineae bacterium (assembly GCA_049969295.1). Lineage (GTDB taxonomy): Bacteria > Chloroflexota > Anaerolineae > DTPP01 > DTPP01 > DAOTYM01. The sequence continues at coordinate 2,843 of JBMFPD010000002.1, forward strand.
CCCCTGCACCGCCCGGGCCTCGCCCAGGACTTCCGCTACGACCTCGCGGTTGCCCACGCCGTTCTGGAGGGTGAGGGCCAGGCCGTCGGGCTTGAGGGCCTTGGCTGCCACCTCCGCCGCCCACCGCGTCTGGTGGGATTTGACGAAGATGAGGGCCAGGTCCGCCTCGCGCAGGGCCGCGGGGTCGCTCGTCGCGGGGAGGAACACGCGCCTCTCCGAGCCATCCAGTTCCTCCAGGAGGAGCCCGTCCTGTTGGATGGCCTGGATGTGTGCCTCCCACGGGTCAAAGAGGACCACCTCGGCCACCCGGGAGAGGTACGCGCCGTAGAGGGAGCCCATTGCCCCGGAGCCGATCACCGCCACACGCATGGGATGTTCCCCTTTCGCACCGCCCTCACTCCAGTTCCCGCAGCAGGGCCTCGTAGACCTCGTCGGGCATGGTGAAGGAATGCTCCCTGCTCGGGAAGGCCCTGGTAAGGACTTCGTCCCGGTACTGCTCCAGGGCCTGGGTGAGGATGGGGAAGATGTTGGCGTACCGCTTGACGAACTTGGGGGTGAAGCGGTCAAAGAGGCCGATGAGGTCGTGGATGACCAGGACCTGTCCGTCGCAGTGGGGGCCGGCGCCGATGCCGATGGTGGGGATCCGGACCCGTTCGGTGATCAACTTGGCCAGGCGGTCGGGCACCGCCTCCAGGATGATGGAGAAGGCGCCGGCCTCTTCCAGGGCTTGGGCGTCGGCCAGGAGCTTCTTGGCCGCCTCCACGCTCTTCCCCTGCACCCGGAAGCCGCCCAGTTTGGAGATGCTCTGGGGGGTGAGGCCGATGTGGCCCATGACCGGGATGCCCGCGTCCACGATGGCCTTGACCGTGTCGGCCATCTCCTGGCCGCCTTCCAGTTTCACCACGTCCATGCCGCCCTCTTTGAGGAAGCGCCCGGCGTTGCGGACAGCCTCTCGCCGGTCCACCTGGTAGGAAAGGAAGGGCATGTCCCCCACCAGGAGGGGGTACCTGGCCCCCCGGGCCACGGCCTTGCAGTGGTGCAGCATCTCGTCCATGGTCACGGCCACGGTGTTCTCGTGGCCCAGGACGACCATGGCCAGGGAATCGCCCACCAGGATGATGTCAATGCCGGCTCGGTCCACCAGGAGGGCAGTGGGGTAGTCGTAGGCCGTGAGCATGGTGATGGGCTCGCCGCGCTGCTTCTTCTCCTGCAGGTCCAGGATGGTGACCTTCTTGCGTTCCATGGTGTGTTGCTCCTCACGTTCGCGAGAGTGGCAGGGCTATTGGGCGGACACCTCTTCAGCGTGAAGGGCCTCAAAGTTGCCTGCGATGCGCTCGCCGTACTCCAGGATGTGGCTCTTGAGGGTGGCTTCGGCGAGGTCCGGGTCGCGGTGGCGGATGGCCTCCAGGACCACCTCGTGGTAGCGCACCAGTTGCTCTGGGGGGAGGCGGTGCTGGCTGGTGATGGCGACGAACATGCGCACCTGGGCGCTCATCCCTTCCCAGGCTTCCAGGAGACGGCGGTGGTTGGCCGCCTGGCAGATGGTGCGGTGGAACTCCAGGTCCAGGTCGGTGAGGCGTTCCCGCTCCCCGCAGGCGGCGGTTTCTTTCATCTGCTGCACCAGGGTCTCCAGGCGGTCAATCACCTCCAGAGTGGGGGAGGCAGCCACCAGGCGCACGGCAAGCCCTTCTACCGCTGCCCGCAGGGTGTAGATCTCCCAGAGGTCGTGGCGGGAGAAGTGGGCCACGTAGGCGCCGCGGTGGGGTTCGGCCACCACCAGGCCCTCGCTCTCCAAGAGGCGCAGGGCTTCCCGCACCGGGGCCCGGCTGATGCCCAGTTGCTGGGCGAGGTCCAGTTCCACGAGGCGCTGGCCGGGGCGCAAGACGCCGGAGACGATGGCTTCTCGGATGGCGGCGTAGGCAGCCTCGCGGAGGGACTTGTGGGGGACCTCGGCAAGTTCGGGTTTGTCGGGCATGGTCCTGTACTACCCCCAACCTTGGGAGAAGGAGGAGAACCTGGGTATGTCTACTGTAGACAAAGTGTAACACATCTGGGCCGCCTTGTCAACATTTGACGCCTTCAGGCCCTTATGGTATAATGTCGACAATCCCGCCTCCGCGGAAAGGGAACGAGCGCCTATGCACGCGCATCCGGCCCAACGGCGAAGCCCAGTGCCCCGCCCACTGCCTGGGGGTCGTCCTCCGACCTTCCTCCCTGTGCCCTGCCACCAGGCCTCCTTCCTTCCCGCCTCCCGCATCAAAGGCTCATGCAACGGGGCGATCCATGGGGCGCCCTCACGGGTGGCTCTTTTCCCCCCGCGGGGACGGACCGACCGCTGGACGCGGCCTCTGCAGGACCACCACACCACATGGAACCGAGTCGGGGCCATCTCCCGTTTTGAGCACGGAGGGGAATCATGTATAATGCCATCACCGATGTCCCCGGCCTGAAGGTCGGCCACTACACGGACCTGGACGCCGCCACTGGCTGCACTGTGGTCCTCTGCGAGGCTGGTGCTGTGGCCGGTGTGGACACCCGGGGTTCGGCCCCGGGCACCCGGGAGACCGACCTCATGCGTCCCGTGCGGCTGGTGCAGAAGGTCCACGCCGTGGTCCTCTCCGGGGGGAGCGCGTTCGGGCTGGACGCCGCGTGCGGCGTGATGCGCTATTTGGAAGAGCGCGGCGTCGGCTTTGACACCGGCGTGGCCAGGGTCCCCATCGTGGCCGAGGCTGTCCTCTTTGACCTGGCCATCGGGAGCGCCACCGTGCGGCCGGACGCCGCGGCAGGCTACGCTGCCTGCCTGGCTGCGTCCAGCGTGCCCGTGGAGGAAGGGTGCGTGGGGGCCGGCACGGGTGCCACGGTGGGGAAACTCTTCGGCCCGGGGTACGCCACCAAGTGCGGCCTGGGCACGGCCAGCGCCCAGATCGGAGGCGGGGTGATCGTGGCTGCCATCGTCGCCGTGAATGCCTTCGGCGACGTGGTGGACCCCGAGACCGGGGCCATCCTGGCTGGCACTCGGGACCCCGAAACGGGGCGGTTCGTGGATACGGTGCGGAGGCTCTACGGGGACCTGAGTGGGTTCGCGGGAGGGTTTTCTTCCAACACCACCATCGGGGTCGTGGCCACCAACGCCCGTCTGACCAAGGAGGGGGCCAACAAGGTGGCACAGATGGCCCACGACGGGTTCGCCATGGCCATCCGCCCAGTGCACACCATGTGGGATGGCGATACCATCTTCGCCCTGGCGACGGGGGAGAAGGAAGCCGACGTGAGTGTGGTGGGGGCGATCGCCGCGCAGGTGATGGCCCGGGCCATCGTGCGGGCCGCGCAGAAGGCCACATCCCTGGCCGGGGTGCCGGCCGCTGTGGACCTGCGAGAGGCGCTCGCTTCTCCGCGGCGGCCCTGAAGTCCGGACCTCTCTCCATCCCCCGCTGGGGGCGAGGGCGGCCTCCGTTGCCGCTTGCGGGGGGAAGTCGGAAGGTGGTGGATATGGTGGACGAACGGTTCGCATCCCGGGCGGGCGTAGACCTGGGGGGATCCCTCATCAAGATCGCCTACTTCTCCCCGGAGGGCCTGCAGGTCCAGTTGTTCCCGGCCACCAGCCTAGGGGACACCATCGCCTACCTTCAAGCGCGGGACCTGCACCGTCTGGTGCTGACCGGTGGCGGCTCCGTGCGGCACCGCCAGGCCTTTGACATCTTCCAGGTGGAGACGGTGGACGAGTTCACGGCCAACATCGCTGGGGCCAACTACCTGCGGGAGGCCGAGGGGCAGGCCCGGTTCCCCTATGTCCTCGTCTCCATCGGCACAGGGACGTCCGTCTACCGCGTCACGGAGGCGGGCGGCCAGCGGATCGCTGGCACTGCGGTGGGCGGGGGGACGCTCCTGGGACTGGGACGCCTGCTCACCGGCGAGATGCGCTACACGGACATCGTGGCCCTGGCCGCTACCGGGGACCGCTCTCTGGTGGACGTCCTGGTGCGGGACATCTACGGCCGGGACATCCCCGGCCTCCCCGGCGATATCACGGCCTCCAACTTCGGCAAGAGCCTTTCCCACCGCAAGGAGGACCTGGCCCGGGCCCTCTTCCAGATGGTGGGGGAGGTCATCGCCACGGTGGCCTGCCTGGCCGCCCAGTGCCACGGGATTGCGGAAGTGGTGTACATCGGTGCCTCCCTGCGGGAGAACGACCTCCTGCGGGAGGTGCTGGATTACAGCACGCGTTTCCTGGGCAAGGAGCCCCGCTTCCTGCAACTCGGAGAGTTCGTGGGGGCCGTGGGGGCCCTGGTATGGGGCCTGGCGCAGTAGACATATCATTTCGGGAGAGGAGGTGCCTGTTTGTCCGAAGAACCCATCATCCGCGTGGAGAACGTGACCTTCGCCTACAACGCCGAGTCGGAGAAGCCCATCGTCGCCCTCCGGGACGTCAACCTGGAGATCTACCGGGGCGACTACCTGGTCATCGTGGGGCACAACGGCTCGGGCAAGTCCACCCTGGCCAAGCACTTCAACGCCCTCCTGACGCCGACCAAGGGAGATGTATGGGTGGAGGGCATGAACACCAAGGACCCCCGGCACACGCTGGACATCCGCAAGACGGTGGGCATGGTCTTCCAGATCCCCGACAACCAGATCGTGGCCACCATCGTGGAGCAGGACGTGGCCTTCGGTCCGGAGAACATCGGCGTCCCCCCCGATGAGATCGCCCGCCGCGTGGAATGGGCCCTGGAGGTGACAGACCTGAAAGCCCACCGCTACCGTGCTCCCCACCTGCTCTCGGCCGGCCAGAAGCAGCGGGTGGCCATCGCCGGCATCATCGCCATGAAGCCGGACGTCATCGTCCTGGACGAGTCCACGGCCATGCTGGACCCGGTGGGGCGCGAGAGCGTCCTGGCGGCCGTGCGCCGGCTCAACCAGGAGGAGGGGATCACCGTGGTGGCCATCACCCACTTCATGCACGAGGCCACGGAGGGGAACCGCGTCATCGTGATGGAAGCCGGCCGGATCATCATGGAGGGGACCCCGCGGGAAGTCTTCAGCCATGTGGAGGAACTGCGGGAACTGATGCTGGATGTCCCCCAGCCCACGGAGGTCTCCTACGAACTGCACAAACTGGTGCCGGACTTCCCGCCCAACCTCCTGACGGTCCAGGAGGTGGTGGAGGAAGTCTGTCGCCGGGATGGGAGGGCACCATGACCTCAGCCAACGAGCCCATCATCCAGGTCAACGACCTGCACCACCGCTACCTGCGGGGCACGCCCCTGGAGGTGGAGGCCCTCAAGGGCGTCACCATGGAGATCTACCCCGGCGAGGCCGTGGGGATCATCGGGCGTACGGGGGCGGGCAAGTCCACCATCGTGCAGCACTTCAACGGCCTCATCCGCCCGCGCGAGCGGGGCAAGGTCATCGTGGACGGGATGGACCTGGCCGACCCGGACATAGACATCCGCGCCCTGCGCCAGAAGGTGGGGCTGGTCTTCCAGTACCCCGAGCAGCAACTGTTTGAGCGCTACGTGGGCGACGATGTGGCCTTCGGCCCCATCAAGATGGGCCTCCCTATGGATGAGGTGCGCGAGCGGGTGCGGGAGGCCATGGAGATGGTCGGCCTGGGCTTTGAGGAGTTCAAGGACCGCTATACCTTCTCCCTGAGCGGCGGCGAGATGCGCAAGGCGGCCATGGCTGGGGTGCTCGCCCTGCGGCCCAAGGTCCTCATCCTGGACGAATCCACCTCTGGCGTGGACCCCCGCAGCCGCAAGGAACTCCTCAGCCGCATTGACTACCTGCACCGGACGCGGGGGCTCACCGTCATCTTCGTCTCCCCTAACATGGAGGACATGGCCGGCCTGGTGGACCGCATCTACGTCATTGACGACGGCCGCACCGTCATGAGCGGGACCACCCGGGAGATCTTCTCCCAGCCGGAGAAACTCGTCCAGCATGGCCTGGGCATCCCCCAGGTGACGGAGATCGTCCACGAACTCGCCCGCCGTGGGAAGGTTCCCCCCACCACGGTCCTGACAGTCCAGGAAGGGAAAGAGGTCCTATGGAAGATTTTGAATTCCTCCGGAACATAACCATTGGCCAGTACCTGCCCGGCGATTCCATCGTCCACAGGATGGACCCGCGGGCCAAGATCTCCATCATGCTCTTCCTCATCATCGCCATCACCTTCAACATCTCCTACCTGGCCAACATCATCCTCCTGGTGGTGACGTTCCTGTTCGTCATCGCCTCGGGCATCTCGCTGGGGTACATCCTCTCGGGGGTCAAGCCAGCCATCCCCTTCATTGTCGTGCTGGCCCTCCTCCAACTGTTGTTCTACGGCGATGCCTACATCCCCTACAATGCTGTCTCCCGAACCCTCTTCCGCTGGGGCTGGATCCACATCACCAACGGGAGCGTGCAGTTGGTCGTTGTCTCCACGCTGCGCTTCCTGCAACTCCTGTTCCTGGCCAGCCTGCTCACCAACACCACCACCACCTCCGAACTGACCCACGGGATGGAGGCGATGCTCGCGCCCTTCTCCCGCATCGGGCTGCCGGGGCACGAACTTTCCTTGGTGGCGACCATCGCCCTGCGCTTCGTGCCCATCCTGGCCGAGCAACTGGAGATCATCATGAAGGCCCAGGCCTCCCGCGGGGCCGAACTGGGCGCCAAGGGGAAACTGCAGTTCATCCAGACCACGCGCCAGGTGGTAGTGCTCATCGTGCCGCTCTTCATTGACGCCTTCCGCCGCGCCGAGGACCTGATCCTGGCCATGCAGGCTCGCTGCTACATGGGCGGGCGGGGCCGGACCCACCTCATGACCCTGAAGTTCTCGCGGACCGACCTCATCGCTTACTTCACCGTCCTGGTCTTCTCGGCGGCCATGGTCATCTTCCGCAACTCCTTCCCCTTCTGAGGGGAGCGTAAGCAAGGAGAACGCATCATGCTCACCGACCTGGAAAAGCGAGTCCTTTCCTACGTAGATGAAGACGAAGTCGTCCGCTGGACCCAGGACCTGGTCCGCATCCCCAGCGTCTACCGGCCCGAGCAGGGGGAGACGGAAGAGGCGGCGGCCCGGTGGGTTCAGGAGCGGCTGCACGAGATGGGTCTCACCACCCACTGGGAGGAGGCCGCCCCCGGCCGCCCCAACGTCATCGCCGTTGTGGAAGGCGCACCAGGGGGCAAGACCCTCATGTTTGAGGGGCACACGGACGTGGTGACCGAAGGCGACCGCAGCCAGTGGACCTACGACCCCTTCGGCGGGGACCTGGTGGACGGGCGCATCTACGGCCGCGGCTCCTGCGACATGAAGGCTGGGCTTGTGGCTGCGCTCTGCGCGGTCAAGGCCATCCTCCGGAGCGGGGTGCGCCTCCGGGGGAGCATCCTCCTCGGCGCGCTGGCTGACGAAGAGGGGATGATGTTGGGGGTGAAGCACTTCGTCCGCCAGGGCTGGGCCCAAAAGGTGAGCGCGGCCGTCATCTGTGAGCCGGAGGACAACCGCCTCTGCATCACCCAGAAGGGGGTCATGTGGGTGCGCCTGTACGCCAGGGGGAAGATGTCCCACGGTGCCATGCCCCTCCAGGGGATCAACCCCATCTACCCCATGGGGCCCATCCTGGTGACCCTGCGGGAGATGGAGGCAGCGGAGATCGCCAGGCACGGCTCCCACATCTTCCTGGGGCAGCCCAGCATCACCCCCACCATCTTCCGCTCGCCTGTGGTCGGGGAGCCGCAGAACAACGTCATGCCGGCCGAAAGCACCCTCACCCTGGACATCCGCCTCATCCCTGGCCAGTCGCCGGACGACATGGAGGGGCGCATCCGTCGCCTCCTGGAGGAGCGGAAGCAGGCGGGCGAGCGGGTGGAGTTCTCCTTGGAGGTCCTGGAGTCCCGGCCCCCCACCGCCACGCCGCGGGAGGAGCCCCTGGTCCAGGCCATGCACGCCGCCTACCAGGACCTGACGGGCAAAGAGCCCACCTACGGCGGCGTGCCCGGCACCACCGACGGGACCATCCTCTTCAACTGGGCGGGCGTCCCGGTGGTCACCTGCGGGCCGGGCGATACGCACATCCCCCACCAGGTGGACGAGTGGGTGGGAGTGGACCAACTGCTGGAGGCGACGAGGCTGTACGTCCTGACAGCCCTGCGCTACCTGGGTACGGCGTAGACGCGACTCAGGCCCCTCTTCGGGGTTTCAATTTCTGAAAGAGAGGCGAGGCTGAAAGGCGGCCTCTCCTTCGTGAGGAGCCGCTGCAGAGATGGACCAGGGCTCCATTGCCGACGTGGCTGGCCTGCGGGTGGGCCACTGGACAGACGAACGGGCTGCTACCGGCTGCACCGTGATCCTCTGCGAAGAGGGGGCGGTGGGCAGCGTGGACGTCCGGGGCTCCGCTCCAGGGACCCGCGAGACGGCCTTGCTCAGGGGCCTTGGTCCCCTCTGGCCTGTGCATGCCGTGGTCCTCACTGGCGGGAGCGCCTTCGGCCTGGCGGCCGCGAGCGGTGTTGCGCGCTTCCTGGAGGAGCGGGGCGTCGGCGTGCGCCTGGGGCCGGCCGTGGTGCCGGTCGTGCCGGCGGCGGTCCTCTTTGACCTGGCCCTGGGGGATGCCCGGAGGCGGCCCGGTGCAGAGGCCGGCTACGCTGCCTGCGAGGTCGCCACGGACGGGCCGGTGGAGGAAGGGTGCGTGGGGGCTGGCACCGGGGCCTCCGTGGGGAAACTCTTCGGGCCGCGGATGGCCACCAAGGCCGGCCTGGGAACCTGCAGCCTGCGCACCGGGGATGGCTGTGTGGTGGGCGCTCTGGTCGCGGTCAACGCCTTCGGCGACGTGGTGCATCCCGGAACGGGCACGGTCCTCGCCGGCACCCGGCGGCCTCTGTTGGGAGGGTTTCTGGGCACGGCCGGGCACCTGGGGAGGCGGTGGGCCCAGTTCCTGTTGCGGTTCGCGCGGATGACCAACACGACCCTCGGCGTGGTGGCCACCGATGCGGTTCTCACCCGGGAGGAGGCGCAGAAACTGGCCCAGATGGCCCACGACGGGCTGGCCCTGGCCGTCCGGCCTGTCCACACGATGTGGGATGGGGATGCCCTTTTCGTCCTGGCCACCGGCAAGGCCGGCGTGCCCCCGGCGGGGGTCAGCGTGCTGGGGGCCCTGGCGGCGCAGGCGGTGGCCCTGGCTGCCGTGCGAGCCATCGCGCAGGCCACGCCGCTGGCGGGCCTGCCGTCGGCCCGAAGCCTGGGAATGGGGGAACAGGTGCAGGAGGCTCTGGCCTACCTCGCCCCAGCGCGGGAAGGGGGTGATGTCCGCGGCGTGAGTGCAGGACCGAGGTGACCTGTCCATCGGCGTGTGGAGACCGTCAGGAACCCGCAGGACCAGGCCCGTAAAGTGGCAAGGGCCTGGCCTCCCAACGACAGATGGAGGGGAACAACCATGGAGAAGGGGTTCACCGTTCGCAAGATCGTCGTCTCCGGCGTGTTGGGAGCCATTGCCATTCTGCTTGGCGCAACCCGGCTCGGCTTCATCCCCGTCCCCACTGCGGCTGGCAATGCCACCATCATGCACGTGCCGGCCATCATCGGTGGGATCATGGAGGGCTGGGTCGTCGGTGGGGTCATCGGCGCCATCTTCGGCATCTTCAGTTTCCTCCAGGCCACGGTGCCGCTCTTCAAGGACCCCCTGGTGGCGATCCTTCCGCGTCTCTTCATCGGCGTCACCGCGTACTTCACCTACGCCGCGCTGAAGAGGGTCAATGAGTACCTGGCCCTCATCGTCGCCGCGGCCGTGGGGACCCTGACCAATACGGTGCTGGTGCTGGGCATGGCCGTCGTCCGCGGCTACATGGCGGCTGGGGTGGCGTTGGGTGTCGGCATCACCCACGGCATCCCCGAGATCATCGTCGCCTGCATCATCGTGGTGGCGGTGGTGGCCGCCTGGAAGCGGATTGAGACCGGCACCGGCAAATCCAAGGTCTAGGCCCGTCTGCCCCCTTCCCAGGCCCCACAAGAGGCGGGACCGGCTCCCCGGTCCCGCCTCTTCTCTTCCTGCTCCGCAATGGGCGAGGCGCTGTCAGCGCCCGGTGGGGCTGCCGTCAACGGATTTCGGGGACGATGGAACGGATTGGGAGGCGGCAGGCTCTTAATCCGGAGGGTATGCTTCCAGCCCCGCCCTCATGGCTCCTTCAACGGTGCCATCTACCCAGTCCACGCCCGGGAAGAACCACTCGTCTGGATCATACCGTTCGGTACTGTACTTGTAAATGGCGAAGTCCCAATCATCCATGCTGCCCGTGTACTGCAGACGACAGATCGGGCTCCCTATGCCGTGGTCACAACGGTCAAGGTAGAGATCCTCGCCACTTCTGGCGGTAAGGTCTTCCTGGCCATTTCTGTCTTCCCTCCTTCCAAAGCGTACCGGGCCAACACATTGGGGCCAGACGGCAGGAAGTCCCGCAGGGCGGGGGGCCGAGGGCCCTCAGACGATGACCGGGAGCGCCCGTGACACGATCCGCAGGTGGGCCGGCGCCGTGCCCAGAAGTTCGCCCTCGGCCTCCATGAACAGTTCCTCCTCCGTCTCCACCCTCACCTCTGTGGCTTTGAAATGCCGCACCTTGGGGTGGCTCAGGTGGGTGCCAGCGTAGATGCGGGGCAGGTTCAGGAGGAGTTCCACCCGGGTCAGGTCGCCTACATAGATGAGGTCTATCAGGCCGTCGTCCGGTCGGGCGAGGGGCCCCACCTGCATCCCGCCGCCGAAGTAGCGGCCGTTGCACGCCACCACCGCGTTGGCCCTCCCCCGGAGTTCCTGCCCATCAAAGCGGATGACGACCTCCTTGTTTCGGTAGCCGAGGAGTTCCGTGAGGACGCTGGTGAGGAAGGGGAGCGTCCCGCCCAGGGCCTTGGACGAACGGTTGACCCGCTCCACCACGGCGGCGTCAAACCCCAGCCCTACGACGTTGGCGCTGTAGCAGGTGCAGTGCTCCCCTCCGGCACGGTAGGCCACGTGGATGAGGTCTATGGCCCGGCGCGTGCCCTCGCGAAGCCGGGCGACGGCCCTCTGCGGGTCCCGTGGGATGCCCACGGTGCGGACGAAATCGGTCCCTGTTCCGAAGGGGATGACCCCGAGGGCCCAGGGGAGAGCCTCTGGTGGGGTGCGCAGGGTTTCCTCGTCCACCAGGCCGTTGACGACCTCGTGGACGGTGCCGTCGCCGCCCACGGCCACGATAACCCGTTCCCCTCGAGCGCGGGCGGCGCGGGCCAGGTCCGTGGCATGTCCGGGGCGCTCTGTGAAGGTGAAGGTGAAGGAAAGGCCCGCCTCCTCCAGTTGGCGGGCCAGGCGCGGCCAGGTGCGGGCCAGCCGCCCGTTGGCCGATACCGGGTTGACGATGAGGTACAGGGGGGAAGCGCCTGCCGGTTCCGCCATCGTCCTCCTCCCGCGTGGACCCGAGACCGCACCACCGCCAGGGGAAGGATAGCACAATATGGAGGGGAGTGTCAATTCGCGGTCCGCGGGGAAGGGCCAGGAGCCTCACCCCCTGCCCCCTCTCCATGGGCTGATGGAGAGGAGGAGGGACGCCGCAGGCCGGGGGATGACCTCTCCTATCCCTCCAGCCCCCCTCTCTCCCCGATGCGGGGAGGGAAGGGGGTGGGGGGATGGGAGAGGTCGGTCTTTCCCGCGTCCCTGACTCACCAACACAAGATGCAACCGCAACGAGGAGGGCCGCCTTTCCCTACTTGCTACCGCTTCCCCCCTGCCGTTCCGGGGCTTCAGGAGGCCACTGCATCTGCCCCAGGGCGCGCGACTTCTGGTACGCGGCCCAGATAGCCTTGGAGAGGACCGTCCGCAGGCCGCCCTTCTCCAGTTGGTAGATGGCGTCAGCGCTCGTGCCCCCGGGCGAGGTCACCTGGTTGCGCAGTTCAGCCAGGTGCAGACGGGACTGCATGGCGTACAGCACCGAGCCCAGCACCGTCTGCTGCACCAGTTTCAGGGCCACCCGGCGGGAGAAGCCCAGGTGCACCGCCGCGTCGGTCATGGCCTCCATCATCAGGAAGACGTAGGTGGGGCCCGTGCCGCTCACGGCGGTGGCCATGTCCAGCATGACCTCGTCGTCCACCTGGACCGCCTCCCCCATGGCCAGGAGGAGCGATTCCACCCATTCCCGCTGCTGAGGGGTGACCTCCGGCGTGGCCATCCAGACGGTCATCCCCTGGCCGATCTGGGCAGGGGTGTTGGGCATGGTGCGGATGACGGCGCGGTGCCCCAGCCCCTCCTGGATGAAGCCGATGGGCGCGCCGGCCACGATGGAGACGACCACCGCGTCCGGTTTGATGTGGCCGCGGAGTTGCGGCAGGACCTTAGGCAGCACCTGCGGCTTGACCGAGAGGACGACGATGTCGGCGCCCTGCACGGCGGCCACGTTGTCCGTCTCCGGGACGATGCCGTAGCGCTCCCGGAGTTCCGCGCCGCGCTCCGGCCGGGGGCCGCTGGCCACGATCTGCTCCGGCGTGACCAGGCCCTTGCGCAGGACCGCTTTGATCATGGCCTCGGCCATGACCCCGCTGCCCACGAAGGCCAGTCGGCCGGTAAAGGGGTTCCTGGATGGGTGTTCGGATGCTTCTACCACAGGCTGCTCCTCTCCCTCTCGCAGCGTGCAGACAAGAAAAGGCCACGCCCTGCGCGCGGCCTTTGCACGCCCTCTTCCTTGCGGCTCCATTGTAGTCCAGGGGGGCGGAAAAGTCAATTCGCCCGGTTCCCCCCTTGTGCAGCGTCGGCGCCGGCCGAACGCCCACCCCGCCCCGCGTGCGAGGAGGGGGCTGGGGGAGGGGGTGCCGCTCCCTGCGCGCCCGGCTATGGCTCTGGCGAGGTCCCCACGCCGCGGATCCACTGGTTGTAGAGGGGGGTCAGGTCCTGGCCAGCCACCTCGTTGAAGACGCCCATCAGCCGCTCCGGTGTGGCCAGGTCGTAGCGGTGCCGGGCCAGGTATTGGTGCAGGGCCTCCCGGAAACGCGCGTCCCCCATCTCCTGCCGCAGGCGATGGAAGAAGAGGGCTGCCTTGCCGTAGACCAGGGCTTCGTAGTTCCGGGCAAAGTGGAAGACCGGCTGGTTCACGGGGGCGTCCTCCCCCTGGGCCACCAGGTACCGGTAGGGGAGCACCCACCGCTCCTGACGCAGGGCCTCGGCCTTCTTGTGCCCGTAGACCTGGTCAAAGTAGAGGTAGGCCGAGTATTCCGCCAGCCCCTCGTCCAGCCACGGGAAGCGGACCTGGTCGTTGCCCACCTGGTTGTACCACCACTGGTGGGCGATCTCGTGGGCCACCAGGTACTCCAGGTCGTCCCGGTGCTCGCGGTAGAGGTCCAGGCCGATGAGGCTCAGGGTGGGGAACTCCATCCCGTGGACGCCCAGGGGGGCCTCCACCACCGCCAGGTGGGGGAAGGGGTAGGGACCAAACCAGTCCTCGTAGACCCGCAGGGCAGCCGCTGCATAGTGCAACGCCGCAAGGCCGCCCTCCCGGTCCTCCGGCAGGAACCAGGAGCGCACCCGCACCTCCCCGACGGCCTCCTCGGCCCACTGGAAGCGGGGGCTGGCCACCAGCGCGAACTCCCGGACCGGCCCGGAGACGAACTCCCAGGTGGCCAGGCCGTCCGCACCCACCGTCTGGCTGACGACCACCCCCGGGGCGACGACCTGCAGGTCCGCCGGGGCGGTGAAGGCCACCTGGTACAGGGCCGTCGCGCAACTGGAGGCGTCGCCGTAGGGAGGGGGCAGGTAGCGCTGCCACCCCTGGGCATCCCGCAGGGCCAGGAGGGGGTAGAAGTAGGGCAGGCTCACGATCCCCGCCGAGCGCCCGAAGAGGACGTAGGAGGCCTCCGGGCTCGGGATGCGCAGGGCGTAGACCAGTTCCACCTCGGTGCTCTCTCCAGGGGGGAGGGGCTTGTCCAGCTGGACTTCCAGCACGGTGTCCGAGGTGGTCTGGGAGAAGGAAACGTCTGCCCCGTTGACCTTCACCACCTGGACGTCCATCCGCCCGGCGAACTGGGGCAGGTTCGGGTAGAGGCGGAACACGATCTCCGGGAGGGCATCGGCGCTGGGGTTGGGGAAGCGCACCGTCTGGAAGCCCACCAGGCGTTCCCCCTGCCCTTCCAGCGTGGCGTGGATGCGGTAGAGGGGGACCGGGCCGAGGGTGTCCAACTGGGCCTGGGTGGAGGGGCGCATCGCCGGGCGGTACGCGGCCCAGGGGTCCAGGGGCGGGGCCGGGGCGCGGCACCCCCCGCCCAGGGCCCCCAGGAGCACCAGGACGACGGCTGCTGCCCATACGGTGCAGCGCGTGGTGACGCGTCCGGCAAGGTTGCGGAGGTTCAGGGTCCGTTCAGAAGGCTTGGCCATGGTTCCCCAGGGCGGCCTTTCACGGTCGGCGGCCTCTTCGGCGCGCGTCCCGGCCGCTCGCGGCGCGATTATACCACACTTCGCGGGGCGGAACCACCCGGCGAATCCCGGGTTGCAGGGCTCGTTTTTACAAAAGCGCAGAGGGCGTGCCAGGAGGCGTGCCCTACGGTCTGACCTTCAACGGAGCAAAGGGAAGGCTATAACCGCTCTTCCCGGCGCAGAAGGCACGCCGGGAGGCGTGCCCTACGGTCTTCCTGGCGCGTCTCCTCGCCATTCGGGGGAGGGGCTACAGCCCCGTATCCAGCACCTGGCGCACCCGCCGCGCCAGGTCCCTGGGCGAGAAGGGTTTCTGGATGTAGGGCGTGCCAGCCTTCAGCACTCCCTGGAGCACGATGGCGTTTTCGGTGTAGCCGGACATGTAGAGGACCTTCATCTCCGGCCGCCTCCCAGCCAGGTGCTCCCCCAGGACCTTGCCGTTCATCCCCCCTGGCATCACCACGTCCGTGAGGAGGAGGTGGATGGGCCCGGCGTGGGCCTCGGCCACCTGGAGGGCCTCCGCACCGCTCGTGGCTGTGAGGACCGTGTAGCCCAGCCCCCGCAGCACCCGCGCCGCGAACTCCCGCACCGCCTGGGCATCCTCCACTACGAGGACCGTCTCGGTGCCGTGGGGCAGCCCGGCGATGGCCGGTGGCTGGGGGGCAGGTCGCACCGGCTTATCCACCCGGGGCAGGGAAGGTGCTCCCCTGGCCCGGCTCGCTGTAGACCCAGATGTGCCCGCCGCTCTGCTTGACGATGCCGTAGACGGTGGAAAGGCCCAAGCCCGTGCCTGTCTCCTTGGTGGTGAAGAAGGGCTCGAAGAGGTGGCTGAGGATTTCGGCATCCATGCCCACGCCAGTATCCGTCACCGCCAGGAGGACATAGGGCCCGGGCTTCACGTCCAGGTGCCGGCGCGCGTAGGCCTCGTCCAGGAAGACGTTGGCCGTCTCTATCGTCAGCGTGCCGCCGCGGGGCATGGCCTCCCGGGCGTTCACCGCCAGGTTCAGGATGACCTGCTCCACCTGGCTCCGGTCGGCCTCCACGTGGCCCAGGTCTTCCGCAAGGGCGGTGACCAGGGCGATGTCCTCCCCGATGAGGCGGCGGAGCATCTTCTCCATGTCCGCCACCACGGTGTTCAGGTTCAGGACCTCCGGGCGGAGGATCTGGCGGCGGCTGAAGGCCAGCAACTGGCGGGTGAGGGACGAGGCCCGGTCCGTGGCGGCGAGGATTTCCTCCGCGTCCTTGCGGCGGGGATCGTCCTTGCCCAGGCTTTCCCGCAAGAGGTGGGCGTAGCCCCCGATGGCCGTGAGGAGGTTGTTGAAGTCGTGGGCCACGCCGCCGGCCAGGCGGCCGATGGCCTCCATCTTGACCGCCTGTTGCAACTGCTCCTCCAGGCGCTTCCGCTCCGTGACGTCCTCAAAGACGGCCAGCGTCCCCACGAACTGTCCTCCCTCGTAGCGAGGGCTGCCGTGCATGCTCACGGTGATGCGCTGCCCGTCCCTGCGGATCAGGTCCAGTTCGTAGCGGTCGCTCTCGCCTCGGGCGCGGCGCTCGTCGGCAGCCCGCACCCGGGCGTGGTGCTCCGGCGCGGTGACCTTCGTCCAGTGCTGGCCCAGAAGCTCTTGGGGCGCATAGCCCAGCATCTCCGCTGCTGCCCGGTTGACGAAGGTGAAGCGCCCCTCCGGGTCCTGCACCGCCACCCCCTCGGCCATGCTCTGGAGGATGCTCTCGTGGAAAGCGCTCAGGCGGACCAGTTCCCCCCGCGCCCGTTCCTGCTCGGTGATGTCCCGGTAGACGTTGAGGGCGCCGTAGACCTGCCCATCCGCATCGCGGATGGGGACGAGCCAGGTGTTGAGCCAGACTTTCTCCCCCAGGGCGAACTGGTGGTCCAGGCGCACCGGCTCGCCCCGGTCGAAGACCTCCCTCATGTGGGCCAGGGGCTCCTGCGGCGCGGCCAGGGGGAGGAACTCCGCCACCGGCCGGCCAAGGACCTCTTCCAGGGGGCGGCCCAGTTCCCGGACCGTGGTGGCGTTGGCGTAGAGGATGCGCCCGTCCCGGTCCAGGAGGACGATCATATCCTCCGACGATTCGGCCAGGGCCCGGTAGAGGGCCTCGCTCTCCCGGCGGGCCCGCTCCGCCTCGTGGCGCTCCGTCACATCCTGGAAGAAGCCGCCCAGGTAGAGCCTCTCCCCAACCCGCACAGGGAAGTACTCGGCGGAGAGCACCCGCCCGGTCCCGTCGGGCCGGCGGACCGTCCGCTCCATCCGCTGGTGGAGCCAGGCGGCATCCCCCGTGCGGAAGAACGCCTCCACGAGGGCCTGGACCCCTTTCGCAACGGCCTCCGCTCGCGGCCGGTCCGCCGCCATGCCCGCATGGACCTCCCAGATGGGGCGGCCCACCACCGCCGACCGGGGAAGGCCGGTCATCTCTTCCAGAGCGGGGTTCCACTCCACCACCAGGCCCCGCTCGTCGGTGAGGACCAGGCCGCTCACCGACTGCTCCACGATGGCGCGGAAGCGAGCCTCGCTGGCGCGGAGGTGCTCCTCCACCTGCCGGCGCCGGGCCAGTTCGTCCCGGGCTTCCCGGTAGAGGCGCGCGTTCTCCAGGGCCGTGGCTGCTGCGTCGGCGAAGCCGCGCAGGAGGGGGACCGCCTCCCGCAGGGCCCCAGGGCGCAGGCTGTAGAAGTAGAGGACCCCCAGGACGCGGTCCCGGGCCACCAGGGGGAGACCCACGGCCGAGCGGACGCCCGCCGCGGCGACGACCGGGTTGGTCGTCTCCGGCGCGCCCTCGCCCGGGTAGGGGGTGATGCGGCCTTCGGGGTCCACGTCGTCCACGATGAGGGTCTGGCCAGTGCGGACGATCCAGGCGGTGAAGCCCCCTTCCCCACGGATGGCACCGGTCAGGGCCGGGACGCCGGGCAGGTTGGTGGTGCTCTCCTCCACCCGGCCTTCCTCGTCCACCAGGGCGACGGCCGCGTAGTCCGCCCCGGCGACTTCACGGGCCACGGAGACGATGCGGGCGAGGACCTCCCCGGGCTCCAGGGAGGAGGCGAGGAACCGGGTCACCCTGGCCAGGGCGCGCCACCGGTCCTCCTCGCGCGCCAAGCCCTCTTCGGCCTCCATGCGGCCGGCCAGGGACGCGCTCACGCGCACGTCCTCCCCGAAGGCCACCAAGGGGTGGACCCATGCGATCTCCAGGAGGGTCTCCGCGTCAAAACGGCGGCGGTCGTACTGGCAGAGGCCGATGCACGTCCCCTTCTGGAAGAACTCCTCCAGCCGGGCCTCGTACTCCAGCAGGCGGTTAGCCCCCAGCGCGCCCTGCAGGGCCCACGTCATCTCCCCCGTGACCCGCAGCGCAGAGTACCCTTTCGCCAGGGCCTCTTGGGCCATGGCCTCCAAGCGGGCGATCATGCGCTGAGGGTCAAAGGAACCTCCCTCCAGGTAGGTCTCCTGAGGGGTGAGGAAGACGAGTTGGCCTCGGGCGAGGTAGGGGTCGGGGTTCACGCCGCCTTCCTGCAGGTAGCCCAGGAGGGTGTCCACCTCATGGGTGTCGGCGATGTAGACGACCTTCTCGCCCCGGGCCAGCCCCTGCCGCAGGAAGGCCGTGAGGAGGGCGCGGTGCTCTGCTTCTGTCTTGTAGAGGAAGACGATGTGGTCTCCAGGCCGCAGCCCCGCCAGAGGCGAAGCGGCGGCGTCGGTGCCCCCGTGCGTGTGAGCCATAGGCAGTCCCCCCAGAGAGATGAGCGCTTCGGTCACGAAACGTTGCCGCTCCCGCGCCGCGGGAGCAGCAACCTGGGCTTGCCCACACCTTCTTCGGCAGCCGGCCGCCCCGCCAGGGCCTGGTGCGGAAGCGAGCGCCATCGTGGTTCCAGGCGAACGAAATATAGTGTATCAGAGGTGAGTTCTACTGTCAACTGCGGGCGTATTGCGGCCCAGGGCTGAATTTATAGAACTCTGACGCCCTTCTGGCGCGGCAGTCCGTAGGGCATGCCTCCTGGCGTGCCTTCTGCGCTGGGAAGGGTGGTTGTGGCCTTCCCTTTTGTAAAAACGAGACAGCCCTGGGCACCAGGCAGAGCCACGGTTGACATCAGGGCGTTGTCCGGGTATAATATATGTGGAAAGGCTCCCTGGAATGGGGAGCGCCAAAGTCCTGTCTTTGCTGTTCCTTCCTCTGGTTTGCCCTTTGGGTGTCATGGCGTTTGCCACACGGTTCATGGGCATTGCCGCCATCGGAAAGGAGGTGATGCGCCGGACAGAAAGCCCCTGTTTCCCCCCTCTTTCCCGCCGCGTGAACGAGCCTGCGGCCGGGACTGGTCGTCGGTTGGACCTTGCACAGAGAACAGGAGGAACGCATGTACGCACGGAGAGCGCTGAGGGTTCTCGGAATCCTGGTGACCCTGGCCATGTTGCTCTCGCTGGCTGCACCTGCTCTGGCTGCCCCCCCGGCACCGGAAGAGGAAGCCAAGGATGCTGGCGCGGTGGGGCTGGATGGGAAGGGTGCGCTGCTCCCCTTTGAGAAGCCCCTGCTCATCACCAAGGACTACAAGCCGGCCCGCCTCTGGTACGGCCCTGACCCCAAGGCCTACAACCGCCTCCTGAAGGCGGAGCAGGAGGCCCTGGCCACGGGCAGGTCCCCCAAGTCGCTGGGTTACGCCTTTGAGGGGCAGGACAAGGTCCTCTATGTGCTGGTGGAGTTCGCCGGCACCCAGACCTTTGACGTCTTTGACCCCGACACCTGCGAGCCCACGGGCGAGACCGTCACCATTGAGGGCCCCCTGCACAACATGATCCCGCATCCTGGCCCTCGGGACAACAACACCTTCTGGGTGGAAGACTTCAGCCCTGAGGTCTACGAGAAATTGCTCTTTGACGACGCCAGCGGCGGCATCGGCGTGGTCCGCACGGACCTGAACAACGGCGCTGGCGTGGACCTGAGCGGGAAGACCTGGCGGGCCTACTACAACGAACTCTCTGAGGGGGCCTACGACCCCGGCGGCATGGTCGTCGGCTGGATCCAGTTGCCCACCTCCGAGGGCGAGTACGGCGCTGACTCCTGCGTCCCCGGCGTGGGCATTGACGAGGGCAGCGACAACCTCAACGGCCCCGTCTGGCGGGTGGTGGTGGACGCGCTGGACGCCCTCAACGCCATGTACCCCGACTTTGACTGGACCCAGTTTGATGCCGACGGCGACGGCTACGTGGACAACATCCAGTTCATCCATGCCGGCATGGGCCAGGAGGCCGGGGGCGGCGCCCAGGGGACCTTCTCCATCTGGTCGCACTCCTGGGCCGTGAGCCCGCCCGACGGCTACCTGGTGGACCCGGTGCACAACATCCGCGTCTTCCGCTACGGCATCAACCCGGAGAACCTGGACATCGGCGTCGCCGCGGAGGAGTTCGGCCACGCCCGCTTCGGCCTGCCGGACCTGTACGACGCCACCTATCAGGCCTCCAACTCCATGGGCTTCTGGACCATCATGTCTGGCGGTTCCTGGAACGGCGAACTGGGCGGCATGGAGCCAGCGCCCTTCCCGCTCTGGTTCCGCTGGCTGGTGGGCTGGGCGAACGAGTCCAACATGGCCTACTTTGACCTGGATAGCCCCGAGGCCACGGTGCGGTTGGGGCAGCGCGAGCAGACCCCGCCGGGCACCCTGGAAGGCCTGATGTTCCGGCTGCCGCCCATCGTGGAGACCGTGGAGAACCCCATGGATACCGGCACGGCCTGGTGGGGCTACTTCGGCAACTGGCTGGAGAACACCCTCATCCAGGAGTTTGACCTGACCGGGGCCACACCGCCCGTCACCTTCGCCTTTGACTCCTGGTGGGACATTGAGGAAGACTGGGACTACGGCTTCTTCGCCGTCTCTACCGATGGCGGCGCGACGTGGACCTACCTGGACGACGCCACCGGCTTCTTCACCGACTCCAACCCCCACGGCCAGAACAAGGGGTGGGGCCTGACCGGCTCCGGCGAGGGCCGCATCGTCTTTGACCTCTCGGCCTACGCCGGCCAGAGCGTCCTCGTCCGGCTGGAGTACTGGACCGACCCCGCGGTCAACGGAGAGGGCTGGTTCGTGGACAACTTCAGCCTGGACGACGCCACGGGCAACCTCTTCTCCGACGACGTGGAGGCCGGCCCGGACGGCTGGACGGTGGACGGCTGGGTCATGGTGCCCTACCAGAAGGAGTCGGTCAACTACTACCTGGCCGAGTGGGTGAACTACAGCGGCTTTGACCACGGCCTGCACTACGCCTACCAGACGGTCTACTCCGACGACGACGAGTGGGAGGTGGACCGCATCAACTACCATGCCCCAGGCCTCCTGGTCTACTACCGCGACGCCCGCTGGCCGACCAACATGCCAGGCGACCGCTTCGCCCCGCCCAGCATCGGCTACAAGCAGGGGCACCTGGTGGTGGATTCCCACCCGTGGCCGTGGCGCTGGGAGAGCGACGGCGCGGCCCTGGGCGGCCGGGTCCAGTCCGCGGACGCCACCTTCAGCACGGTGGATAAAGCCCCGGTGACGGTGCGCCGCGGCGACTTCACCACTGGCGAAATCCTGGAGACCAACACCTTCGGGCCCATCGCCGCCGTGCCTTCCTTCAACGACTGGTACGGCTACTACCCCGGCTTCTGGTACCCGGGGAGCGGTCCGTACGTCTACTGGGTGGACTGGGACGCCAGCACGGTCATCCCAGCGCAGGACATCTACAACGTGCGCATCAGCCACTGGGATGGCAGCCCCTTCAAGGAACTCTACGGGGCGAGCATCGCTGGCTACCCGCTGGCCGACGGCAACCCGGGCAACCGGCAGTTCAACCCCGGCGGCCGCGTGAACTACGGCATCCACTTTGACGTGGTCAACGTGGCGCCGGACGGCTCCTGGGCGGACGTGCACGTCTACCGCTACGCCCTGGACTACGAGTTCACGGCCAACAAGGACTTCGTGACGCCGCCGGAGGCCCAGACCTTCACCTTCACCGCCACCAACGCCGGCACGGCCACCAGCCCTGAGCCGGCCTCCGTGGTCTTTGACCTGCCGGAGACGCTGGACATGGTGTCCTTCAACGCCACCACTGGCGACCTCGGCTGGTTCCCGGCGGCTCGGCAACTGCGCTGGTCCGGCTACGTCCAGCCTGGGCAGCCGCTCCAGATCACCTTCACCGTCAACGCCCGGGGTGCCTCCACGGTGTGGGCCACGGTGGACGATGGTGCCGGGGTCCAGGACATGCTCGGTTGGGCCAGCGCCGCAGGGCTGGTCCTCCAGCAGAGCGGCGGGACCGATCCTTCGTACCGCTGGACCTACGACACCTTCCTCAGCCTGTGGGAGCCCGGGACCAACTTCGGCTACAACAACGTGATGCTGTGCCGCCAGCCGAACATCAAGAAGATGCTGGTCAAGTTTGACCACCTGATGGACTACATCCCGGCCGGCGCGCAGATCCTCCGGGCGGCCCTGAAACTGACGGCCCACAGCAGCACCAACCCGCAGGGGCAGGAGGTCAGCGTGGCCCCGGTCCTGAGCGACTGGGACTTCGCCTCGGCCACCTGGAACCTGGCCAAGGCGGGCGTGCCGTGGGCCACTCCTGGCGGTGACTACGGAGACGCCGTGGACAGCGTGTTCGTGAACGCCACCGGCGTCTACTCCTGGGACGTGACGGATGTGGTCCAGGACTGGGTGGACGGCGTGTACCCGAACTACGGGTTCGCGCTGTTCAGCACCACGCAGAAGGGTGCTGTGGAGTGGCGGTACGTCGCCTCCGAGGCGCACCCGGACTTCGGCCGCCCGGCCCTGGAGGTGGAGTACTACCTGCCCTAGGCATTGGCCTGTGTCAACCGTGCTGCCGGGCCTTCACAAGGCCCGGCAGCACCCTCTGGCCTGTGGGTCAGGTGTCTGGGGCTCTCCTCCGCACGTGAGGACACCTGCAGACTGCTGTAGGCGAAGGCACGGAAAGGGGCCAGCAGGCGCTCTGGGCTTGCTGGCCCCTTCTGTGTCAGAGGGGGCCATGCCTGGGGGAGGCGTATCTCCCAGCGCTGCTGGCCGTCCTGAAAGCAGGAAGGTGCACATCTCACCCAAAGAAGGTAGATCAGCCCATGACTCCCCGTCAATGCGTTGCTCTGAACGTCTCCCTTGCGTCCCTCGTGGTCCTCAGCCTTCTCCTCTCTGTGGCGCTGGGTTTGCCCGCCCTTTACGCCGCGCCGGGGATGGACGCCACCTCGTGGCGGGACGACTTTGAGGACGACACCGGCCTGAGCCAGCGGGATGGCGTGCAGGTGGCCGGCGGCCGCCTTTCGCTGGCCCTCCGCAGCGCGGAATGGCTGCAGACCACCCAGGGGGACTTTCAGGCTGGGACCCTGACCGGCCTGGATGCCACAAGCCTCCCAGGGGCGCTCCACTTGGCATCCCTTCCCTTCACGGTGAACAACCGCCTCACAGCGCAGGGGACCGAGGCCTCGTGGCAATACCGGCCCGCGGTGGCCGTGGGGCTGGACGGCACCCTCTACCTCCTGTGGTACGACCTCCAGGGTTCCTATGGCGTCTACGCCTCCCACAGCGTGGATGGCGGCGCGACCTGGGCGGAGGCCAGCCACGTCAGTTGGGATAGCGCCCCTCTGAACCCCCTCTCGGTGGAGGGCATCCGGGTCGCGGTGGACGCCTCTGGCGTCCTCCACGCTGTGTGGGCGGACAACCGCCCCAGCAGCGAGACCGATGCCGATCTGGACATCTTCTACGCCCGCAGCACGGATGGAGGGGTGACCTGGAGCGCCAACGTCCGCCTGAACAGCGACACAGGGGCCGCGACCCAGAGGGACCCGGTCCTGCTGGTGCCGGGGGATGGTTCTTCGGTGTACGTGGCCTGGACCGACGGGCGCAACACCCCGTCTGCCGTGGGCGCGCCCAACGACTGGGACATCTACTTCGTCCGCAGCACCGACCGCGGCCTCACCTGGGGGCCCAACGTGCGGGTGGACGATGGACCTCCAGGCACGGCCCAGACGCAACCCACCCTGGCCGTGGACGCGGGAGGCACCCTCTATGCCGCGTGGAGGGACACCCGCGGGGCGGCCGAAGGGGACCCCGCGGACATCCGCCTGTCCCGCAGCACCGATGGCGGCCTCCACTGGTCGGCGAGCACCAAACTCAACCCGGAGCCCCTGACCCCGCAACAGCAGGGCCAGCCAGCGCTGGTGGCCTTCGGGGCCTCCCCGGCCCGCCTCACGGCCATCTGGGGGGAAGGTGGCACGGAATCCTACAGCAGCCAGATCGTCGGGGCCTCCAGTGCCGACGGAGGGACCACGTGGGGCACTCCTGCTGTGCTGGATCGGGGAGGGGGGTATGGGTTCCGCACGGGGCCGGCCCTCGGGCTCTCGGCTTCGGGGACAGTGCTTGCCGTCTGGACGCGGTACAGGTCTGGCTACAGCGACCCGGACGTCTGGATGGCGCGGAGTTTTGATGGAGGCGCGCACTGGACCGGCCTCCAGGCGGTCAGCCTGCATGAGGGGGCTGACCAGAACTTCCCCAGCCTGGCTGTGGCTGGGGATGCCCGTGCCGTCGTTGCCTTCCAGGAGAGGGCGGGGGGCACCATTGGCGTTTACGTCGCGCCGGACCCAGGGCTTGCGGCGACGGGGGTCTACACTTCCCCCGTGTGGGATACAGGTGGCGTGGCGGCCTGGAGGGCCATCCAATGGGTGGCGGGGGTGCCGGGGGCGTCGGGCCTCGCCCTTCAGACCCGCACGGGGAACACCCCCAACCCGGGCGACGGAACCTGGAGCGCCTGGTCGTCTTCTTACGGGGCAAGCGGGGCCACGGTGAGCAGCCCTGCAGCGCGGTACCTCCAGGTGCGGGCCACGTTCACGCGGGGCGGGAGCCTGGCCAGCCCCGTCCTGGAGGAAGTGCGGGTGGGCTACAGCCAGTACACGGCGGGCCAGGCCGTCTCCCTCCTCATCCAGCCCCCAGCCCTCGGGCGGTGGGAACTGCTCCTCTACAGCGCGGAGGAGCCTCTGGGCAGCGCGCTGCGGGTGGACGTGCTGGACGCACGGGGCACAGTGCTGTTCCCGGATGTGCCTTCGGGGTTTGACCTGAGCCTGGTGGACCCGGTGCAGCACCCGTCCCTGCGGCTGCGGGCCCGGTTGGAGAGCACGGGGGGCACGGCCTCTCCCTCCCTGGACAGTTGGGAGGTGCATTGGTCGCTTCCGCCCACGGAGACGCCCACGCCGACGGTCACCGAGACGCCGACCGCCTCGGACACGCCCACGCCCACCCTCACCCCTGGCGGGCCGCCCACGGCCACCCCCACGCCGACGGGCTCGGCCTCGCCCACACCTACAGCGACGGCCTCGCCCACCGCAAGCCCTACCCCGACGCCCACAGTCGGGTGGGGCCGGGCGTACCTGCCCCTGGTCCTGCGGCTGTTCCCATAGGGGGAGCCCGGCTTCTACGGATGGACCTCACCCCTGCCCCTTTCCCTCTCCGGGTCGGAGAGGGAAAGGGGTTGGGGATGAGGAGAGGTCTGGCCTCATCCTGCCCCCACCGCTTTGGGCACCTGAAGCAGAGGTCACGGGGTGGGGGCGGTGCAGGAGACGGCCCGCTTGCCGTCGGTGTGCAGGGTGTAGGTGGCCTCCCCTGCCCGCAGCCGGACCCGGTAGCCTGGGGTGATGACCTGGGCGTACATCATCCCCGGTTCGGGGCAGCCCAGGCTGGTGTCGGGCCATTCCACAGCCTCCACTTCCAGGACCTGGATCGTTTCCACCGGGATGGCCAGTTGTCCCGCCAGCGTCGCTGCGCAGAGGTCCGCAGCCGCGCGCTCGCGGGCCGTGAGGCCAGATGGCGCCAGAGGTGTGGGCATCTCTCCCTCCGCTGTGCCTTCCGGGGGCGTGGGGGTAGGGACAGGGCTCGCCGTGGGCAGGGCTCTGGGGGGTGGGGCGCAGGCCGCGAGGAGCCCGGCTGCCAGGACAAGGGCGAGGAGATGCAGACCCACGCGCACGGTTCAACCTCCTGGGGGCACTCTTCCGGGTCTGGCCTGGAGGGCCGCCAGTACCCGCTCCGGAGTGAGGGGGATCTGGCGGATGCGCGCCCCCGTGGCAGCGTAGACGGCGTTGGCTACGGCCGGGGCCACGCCGTTCATGGGGATCTCCGCCACGGCCTTGGCCCCGAAGGGGCCGCTGGGCTCGTAGGTGGGGACCAGGATGGCGGTGATCGTCGGCATCTCGTCGGCGCGGAAGATGTGGTAGTCCCGCAGGCTGGGGTTCAGGAGGCGGCCGGCCTCGTCGTAGACCATCTCCTCGCACACGGCGTACCCCAGGGCCTGGGTCAGGCCGCCTTCAATCTGCCCCTCCGCGGCAGCGGGGTTGATGGGCGTGCCGCAGTCCACGGCGCAGGCCAGTTTCGTCACCCGGACCTCCCCCGTCTCCACGTCTACCTCCACTTCGGCGAAGGTGGCGGCGTAGGGCGGCGGCGAGAGGTAGGACATGTGGGAGGCGGTGGCCATGATCTGGTGCTGCTCTGCCACGTGGAGCGAGTGGAGGGCCACCTCCTCCAGCGTCACGGAGCGGCCGTCGGGGGCCCAGACCGCCCGCTCCCGCAGGTGGAGCGTTGCCGGGTCCGCCCCCAGCATT
>JBMFPD010000003.1:0-28091 GCA_049969295.1 Anaerolineae bacterium
ATGAAGGACTCGATCTGGGTGTTCTGGAGTTGCGGGTCGTTGTCGGCCACCAGTTCCAGGAGCTTCACCCCCAGTTCTTCCGCCGCTTTCCGGACGCCCGCCATCTCCGCCTGGCGGCCCAGGAACAGTTTGTCCAGCGAGACGCCGATGACCATCTCCTTGGGGGATTTGGTGGGCTTGGCCGCAGGAGCAGCCGTGGGCGGCGCGGTTGTGGGCTTGGGGACAGGGGTGGCCGTAGGCGGCACGGGGGTGGGCTTGGCCTCGGCCGTGGGCGGTGCCGCAGTAGGCTGCGGCTGGGGCGTGGCCGGGGCGCACCCTGCCAGCGCCACAGACAGGACCAGGACCAGAGACAGAACCGGGAACCACTGCTTGCCTTTCATGTTTCCTCCTCCTCACTCTTGCGACGGAAAAATGGACTTTCCCAAACCGACCGCACTTTGAACGCGTTCCATTCTCCGAACCCTTCCATCACCTCCTTTCGGCCCAGGCAGGCCGTCCTCGCGGAGGGCTCCCTTGCCGACCGCAAAGCCAGCGCCCTACCGTGCTGACACTTCGCCCCTCCTCGGCCCCGGGCGTGCGGGGGCCCTCAGTGTGGTCCACCTGCGGAACAGTTCCAGGGCCGAAGCGCGGTCAATGAGCACCGCACCGATGAGGACCGTGCCCCGCACGATGTCGTAGATGAAGGCCGAGGCGTGGATCAGGTTGAGGCCGTTGTCAATCATGACCAGGAGGATGGCTCCCAGGAGGCTGCCGAACATGGAAGCGCGGCCGCCGGAAAGCAGGGTGCCACCCAGCACCACGGCGGTGATGACGGTGAACTCAATGCCGATGCCCATATCGGTCTGGACCGCCCCCACACGGCCCATCAGGATGAGCCCCGCCAGGCCCGCGCAGAAGCCGGCGATCGCGTACACGGCGATGAGGACGGCGCGCATGGGCAGGCCGCTCTCGTAGGCCGAGGTGGACGACGCACCGATGGCCAGGGCGTAGCGTCCGAAGCGGGTCCGCGAGAGGACGAACGCCCCGAGGCACGTCATCAAGATGGCCACGATGAGGGGGACCGGTACGCCATAGACCTTGCCGATGCCCAGGAAACGGGCGCTCTCAGGTGGGATGGTGATACCTGCCTTGTTGATGTGGATGGCCAGACCCCGGTATACCGAGAGGGTGGCGAGGGTGACCACCAGGGGGTTGATGCCCACATAGTTGATGAGGAGGCCGTTGAAGAGGCCCAGGATAGCCCCCAACACAACGGCGGCTATGTAGACAATGGCCCCGGCCGTGCCGCCGCTGGCTTCCATCTTCAGGGAGAGAGCCGTCGCCAGGACCAGCGTCAGGTAGAGGATGCCCCCCACGGAGATGTCAATGCCAGCGGTCATGATGACGAAGGTCATGCCGATGGCCATCACCCCGGTCACGGAGGCCTGCACGATGATGTTCTGCAGGTTGCGGAACTGGAGGAAGGCCGGCGAGAGCTGGCTGAAGGCGAAGCCCAGGAGCAGGATGCCCCCCAGCACCGCCAGCCACCGCGCGTTCCGCAGGCTGGCAAACGAAAGGACCGGCCGAACTGCCCGCCTATGCGTCGCGGCCATTGTCCCCCTCCTCCCGCTGTTCCGAAGCGGCGTAGCGGATGATCTCCTTGGGGTCAAAAGCCTCCCGCGTGAACTCAGCGACGGCCGAGCCCTTGCGCAGGACGATGATGCGGTGGGCCAACATGAGCAGCTCCGGCAGTTCCGAAGAGACCAGGAGCACGGCCGTGCCCGAACGGGCCAGTTGGGCGATGAGGCCGTGGATCTCGTCCTTCGCGCCGATGTCCACGCCTCTTGTCGGATCGTCCAGGATGAGGACGGATGGCTCCAGGGCCAACCAGCGCGCCAAGAGGGCCTTCTGCTGGTTCCCGCCGCTCAGGTAGCGGATGGCCCGGTCCACCCCGGCATGCACGATGCGGAACCTCCTGGCGATCTCCTCGGCCGCTTGCTTCTCCCCGCGGAAGCCCACCCCGGGGATCACCCGGCGAACCAGGCGCGCCAGCGCGGCGACGGTGAGATTCTCCTTCAGGCTCCGGATGGCGAACAGGCCGCTGCGCCGTCGGTCCTCCGGCACGAAAGCCACCCCCAGTTGCCGCATCTTGGGGGGAGTGGGACGGTCAACCTCCTCCCCGCCGACCCAGAGGCGGCCCCGGGCCTTCCGCAGGCCGTAGATGGCCTCCACCAGTTCCGTACGCCCAGCCCCCATCAGGCCCGAGAGGCCCAGGATTTCCCCCTTGTGCAGTTCAAAGGAAATGTCCCGGAACCACGGCTCGGCGGTGAACCCCTCCACCTTGAGGGCCACCTCCGGGCTCGGGGTGCCGATCTCCTCTTTGCGCTCCGCGATGGGGCGGCCCACCATCAGTTCCTCAAGGCGAGCCCGGGGGAGTTCCGCCACAGGGCCGCCGCCCACATGGTGCCCATCCCGGAGCACCACGGCGGTGTCGGCGATCTCGTACACCTCGTCGATGAAGTGGGAGATGTAGATGATCCCCAACCCCCGCTCTCGGAGGCGGCGGATGACCTGGAAGAGCCTCTCCCGTTCCGGCTGGCTGAGGGAGGCTGTGGGCTCGTCCAGGATGAGGAGGCGCGTGGCCTGGCGGAGGGCCTTGGCGATCTCCACCAACTGCTGTTCTCCCGTGCTGAGGCGCTCCACAGGTGTGTCCAGGTCCAGGTCGGCCCCGATCATGTCCAGGTACTGCTTGGCCACCCGCCTGGTCTCCTCCCAATCCACCATCCCCCGGCGGCCTGGCAGGTCCACGATGCAGATGTTCTCGGCCACAGAGAGGGTGGGGAAAAGGCTGAACTCCTGGTGCACGGCGGCGATGCCCAGATCGGCAGCGTGGAAGCGGGCGATCCTCTGCCCTTCCAGTTCGATCACGCCGCGGTCCGGCTCCAGGAGGCCGGTCAGGAGGTTCTTGAGGGTGGATTTGCCAGCGCCGTTCTCCCCGACGACGGCCACAACCTGCCCTCGTTCCACGTCAATATCCACGTTGTTGACCGCCACGGTCTCGGAGAAGGCCTTCACCAGCCCCCTGGCCCTCAGGAGGGGGACGTGCTGTGGTTGTTGACCAGTGGGCTCCCGGCGCTCCGCGATCGTGGCTTCCATCACTGCGTACTCCAAGTCACCCCTCCACCTTCGGCAAACGGTCCACCCTGGGATCGGTGAAGATGTCGCTCTCGTCCCGGCTGGTGGTGGAGAACTCCGAGACGATGGCCCCCTCCGGCCCGGCCTGGAACCAGTGCAGCGTCTCTGGCGGCAAAGTGTACTGGTCGCCTGGCCGCAGGATGATCTCGTGGAAGACGGTGTAGTAGGCCTCATCCCCTTCGGGCGGGTGGGCCTTGGGGTTGGGTGTAGGCTCCCCCGGCACGTAGAGGTAAACCTCGCCCCAGCGGCAGCGGAAGGTCTCCTCCTTGCCCGGCTCCCCGGCCACGGGCGGGTGCTTGTGCTCCGGGCACGTCTGCCGAGGGAAGAGGACCAGTTCCTTGGCGCACACCCGATCCGTGTTCACATAGGTGAGGATCTGGAGTCCCGTCCGCTTCAGGTTGTTGAGGCCAAAGTCGGCCACCTCAATGCGTTGCTCCTCCTCCGGCGTGACGGCGATGCCCGCCCTGCGGAGCATCTCCAAGGTCGCTTTCCTGGCTTCTTCGTACTCCTGTCTGGTGATCATCGTCGGTTTCCCTTCCCTGCGCACGGTAGGAACATGTTGGCGGGAGCGGCCTTCACCGCACCTCGCTCACCTTGACCCAGCGCCGTTCCTGTGCGGAGCGGTCCACGGCGACCAGGACTTCCTGGCAGCGGAGGCCATCGTAGAAGTTCGGGCTGGCTGGCCGGCCCTCGGCGATGGCGTTTAGGAAGTCCAACACCTCGTGGACGAAGGTCTCGCCGAAGCCGATGATGTGCCCGGCCGGGTAGTAGGCCCCCACGTAGGGATGCACGGCCTCCCCCACCTGGATGGTGCGGAACCCCTGGGCATGGGCCGGGTCCCGCCGGGAGTAGAAGAGGAGGTCGTTCATCTTGGGGAATCCCTCCCAGATCAGGCCGCCCTCGCTGCCGTAGATCTCAATGCGGTTCTGATTGCGGTGGCCTGTGCCGTAGCGGGTGACCTCAAAGAGACCCATGGCCCCGTTTGCAAAACGGGCCAGGAAAGAGGTCGCGTCGTCCACATCCACCTCGCCCATTTCCTCACCGGGGATGGCGGTGAGGCCATCTTCCACCTTGGCGATGGGACGCTGCTTGATGAAGGTGGTCTGAGACGCCACGACTTCATCTATTTCCCCCACCAGGTAGTGGGCCAGGTCCACGACATGGGCTCCCAGGTCCCAGGAGGAGCCTGCCCCGGCGTCCTTCTTGCGCAGCCGCCAGGCGAGGGGGAAGCCGGGGTCCACCAGCCAGTCCTGGGAGTAGATGCCGCGGAAGTGGAAGATGCGGCCGATGGCCCCCTCCTCTATCAGCCGCTTGGCCAGAGCGATGGCCGGGACCTTGCGGTAGTTGAAGCCGATGGTGTGGACCACACCAGCCTCCTCCACGGCGCGCACCATTTCGCGGGCCTCCTCCAGGTTCATGGCCAGGGGCTTCTCGCAGAAGATGTGCTTGCCCGCCCGGGCCGCGGCGACGGCGATCTCTTTGTGCAGGATGCTGGGCGCGCAGATATCCACCACGTGGATGTCCGGCCGCTCCACCACCTCGCGCCAGTCCTGGGTCCACTCCTCCCACCCCCACTGCTCAGCCACCCTGGGGAGGTCCGGCCCCACGCCGCAGAGGACCTTCTTCACCGGCCGCAATTTCACATCAAAGAAGATGCCCACGTTGGTGTAGGCATGGTTGTGAGCCTTGCCGATGAACTTGTGGCCGATCTGGCCGATGTTCACAAATCCTTTCTCCGCCATTCCGCTCCTCCTGGTCCGAATGGCCTGCGGGCGGAGCCGCTAGGCCAGGGTGGCCTTGACGGCCTGGACGATGTCCTCCACCTGGGGCAGGATGTAGTTCTCCAGGGGCGGGCTGAAGGGGATGGGCGCGTGCTTGGCCCCCACCCTCTTGACCGGGCCATCCAGGTAGTGGATGCCCTTGTCGGCGATGCGGGCGGCGATCTCGCCTCCGTAGCCGCCCACCGTCCAGGTCTCATGGACGATGACCGCGTGCCCCGTCTTCTTCACCGACTCCAGGATGGCCTCCTCGTCCAAGGGGTCCAGCGTCCTGGGGTCTATGATCTCCACCTCAATCCCCTCTGCGGCCAGCCGCTCCGCTGCCTCCAGGGATTTGTGGACCTGCAGGGCGGTGGCGATGACGGTGCAGTCGCGCCCCTCGCGGATGAGGCGGGCCTTGCCCAGCGGGACCACGTAGTCGGGGTCGTCCGGCACCTCCCCCACGAAGGGGTAGAGCCCCCGGTGCTCAAAGATGATGACCGGGTTGCCGTCCCGGAGGGCCGCCCGCAGGAGCCCGGCGGCATCGTCCGGCATGGAGGGGACCACCACCTTGATGCCCGGCACATGGACGAACCAGGAGGGGAGGCACTGGGAGTGTTGAGCCGCGCCGCCCGAGTAGCCGCCCATGGTGGTGCGGATGACCAGGGGGATACGGGCCTGCCCGCCCGACATGTAGCGCAACTTGGCCGCCTGGTTGTAGATCTGGTCCATGCACATCCCCAGGAAGTCGCCGAAGGGGATCTCGGCGATGGCCCGGCAGCCCGTCATGGCCGCGCCCAGGGCACAGCCGATGATGGCCGCTTCAGCGATGGGCGCGTCCCGGATGCGGTCGTCGCCGAACTGGTACCAGAGGTCCCCTGTGACCCCCTGTTCGCCGCCGTACTTGCCCACGTCCTCCCCGATGAGGAAGAGGGTGGGGTCCTTGGCCATCTCCTGGCGGATGGTTTCCCGAATGGCCTCCATGAATTTCATCTTCGCCATGGCAGTCTCTCCTGTGCTCTCTACATCCCCAGGGAACGGGCGCTCCCAAGGGCCTCAGGCATACACGTCTTCCAGGGCGGTCTCAGGCTCCGGCCAGGGGCTGGCTTCGGCGAACTCCACCGCCCGGTCAATCTCCGCCTGGATGGCCCGGTCTATGGCCTCCAGTTCCTCCCTCGTGGCGATGCCAGCCTCCACCAGGGCGTCTCCGTACCGTCGGATGGGGTCCTTGGCCAGCCACTGGTCGTGCTCCTCGCCGTACATGTAGGAGGGGTCCTCCCCCTGGAAGTGTCCCCGGTGGCGCCAGGTCTTGCACTCAATGAAGGTGGGGCCTCCCCCGGCCCGGGCCCGTTCCACAGCCTGCAGGGCGGCTGCCCGCACAGCGAGGACGTCGTTCCCGTCCACCGTGACGGCAGGGATGAGGAACCCGGAGGCCCGCACGGCCACGTCTTCCGTGGGAGCCACACGCCCGATGCGGGTGCCCACGCCGTAGCAGTTGTTCTCGCAGACGAAGACGACGGGGAGTTTCCAGGCGCTGGCCATGTTGCAGGCCTCGGCAAAGGGGCCTTCGTTGGTCGCCCCGTCACCGAAGAAGGCTACAGCCACCTGATCGGTGCGGCGGATCCTGGCCGCGCCGTAGGCCGCCCCCACGGCGATGGGCGGCCCCCCGGCCACGATGCCGTTGGCCCCCAGCATGCCGATGGACATGTCGGTGATGTGCATGGAGCCTCCTTTGCCACGGCAGTACCCGGTGATCCGGCCGTAGAGTTCGGCCATCATCCTGGCCATATCGCCCCCCTTGGCGATGGTGTGGCCGTGGCCACGGTGGGTGCTGGTGATGAAGTCGTCCCGCCGCAGCACGGAGCAGACTCCTGTAGCGACAGCCTCCTCGCCGATGTAGAGGTGCACGAAGCCGGGAAGTTTGCCCCGGGCGTACAGGTACTCCACCCGCTCCTCAAAACGGCGGATGCGGAGCATGGTCTGGTAGAGGGCCAGCAGCGCGTCTTTGGCGAGCCCCGTGGTCCTGGGATCTGTCATGTCCATGTCCAACCCCCTTGTGGTTTGCGTGGTCCTGGAGCCCTGCGGCTACCGGGACCTTGGTTCAGCGCAACTCTCCCGCACGATGAGCCTGGGCGTGAGGATGGTCTTCTGGCGTGCGATCTCCGCCCCCTCTTCCAGGGCCCGCAGGCGACGGTCCAGCACCTCCATGCCAATGTACCCCAGGTCGTGGGTAGGCTGATCCACCACGGTGAGCCTGGGGCTGGTGTGGCAGGCCCAGGGGACGTCGTCAAACATGATGAGGGAGATGTCGTGGGGAATGGCCAGCCCCTTCTCCCGAATGACGGTCAGGACGGCCTCTCCAAGGGCATTGTTTCCCGCGAAGATGGCAGTGGGCGGGTCTGGGAGGGAGAGGAGCCGCTGGGCGGCGTGGATGCCGCTCTCCCGCTTGAAGGAGACCACCTCCACCAGGCTCTCATCCACAGGGAGGCCTGCTTCCTGGTGGGCGCGGCGGTAGCCCTCCAGACGCCCCGCGCCCGTGGTGGTCTCCAGGGGGCCGGTGATGATGCCGATCCGCCGGTGGCCCAGCCCGATGAGATAGGCGATGGCCTCCTGGGCGCCCCGCACGTTGTCCACCAGGATCACGTCGGCCTCTGTGAACCCTTTCACCTCGCGGTCCACCAGCACTACTTCCGTCCCCAGTTCCACGGCCTCCTTCCAGCACCGGACATTCTTGCCGGTAGGGACGGCAATGACACCGGCGGCCCGCTCTTCCATGAGGACTTCCAGGTATTCCTTTTCTAGTTCCGGTTCCTCGTCGGTGGCGGAGACGATGACGTGGTAGCCGAGTTTCCGGGCGCACTCCAGGACACCCGCGGCCAGGAGGGAGTAGAAGGGGTTGACGACGTCGGTGATGAGGAGGCCAACGGTGTCCGTGCGTTGCAGTTTGAGGCTGCGGGCCAAACCGTGGGGTCGGTAGCCCAGTTCCTTCACGGCGCGGAGGACCTTGCGGCGGCTTTCGTCGCTGGCGTACCCCCGGCCGCTGAGGACCCGGGAGACTGTGCCGATGGACACGCCGGCCTTGGCAGCCACATCCCTGACGGTCACCTGTTTACGCCTTGCGTTCCTCATGGCCTCCCTGCCTGGTGAACGGCCCTGTCGTATAGAAACGTTACCACATTCACGACAAACTTTGCTGTCCAATGGCACGCCCAGGAAGCCCTGGCGGCGCGAAGAACCCTTTCTGTTGGCCGCGATGCGCCTGGATCTGCCCTCGTTCAGGGCGGTAAAGGGCGGCCACCTCGCCTAGCGGCGGGGGTATGAGGGAAGAGGGGGCAAGTCTGGCCCGCTCCGCCCACAGAAGGCATATGGAAACGTATCCACAGCCTCATTATACACGAGACCTTGTCGGTTGTCAAGTCCGCGTCCGCCAGGGGCAGGGCTATCTCGTCTTTGCAAAGGGGAAGGCTGTAACCGCTCTTTCCGGCGCGGGGGCTCGCCAGAAGGCATGCCCTGCGGTCTGCCCACGCTAGAAGGCGGTCAGAGTTCTTAAACGAGACAGCCCTGCAACCTCAGGTGCCCCGGCTTGACAGCACGCACAAGTTGTGGTATACTACTGTCGACAATCGACGTGCGATTTGTAATCATCCCGCTCGCTTCAGGCCCTGACCGTTCCTACGTCTGAACCCTCGGACCAGGAGGAGTGCAAAGGCATGGCCATCGTGCGGCTTCAACACATCGGCGTCGCAGTGCGCGATTACCACGCGGCCTGCGCGAAACTGGAGCGGCTCCTCGGGCTGAAGGTCCACGATTTCCGCAACGACCAGGGAGGTGGCATGCAATACGATGGCCGCATCCTCCTCGGCAACGAATGCTGGCTCCACGTGGTCCAGAACTGGAACCCTCAGTCCCGTGTCTACCAGTTCCTGGAGAAGTACGGGGAGGGCCTGGAGCACATCGCCCTGGAGACAGACGACATTGAAGCCGACGTCCAGCGCCTGCGCGACCTTGGGGTGCCCATCTACCAGGACAGGATCTTCAACGCCCCCGATGGCTTTGAAGCCTTCGTCTACCCGGACCAAACGCCCGGCTTCACCGTGGAACTGATCCAGCCCCATCCCACCAGTTGGACGTATCCCAGGGATGCCGGCAGGGTGAGCGAGACGATGGGGATCGTCCGCCTGCAGCATGTGGGCGTGGTGGTGAGGGACCTGCGGGCAGCCTGCGAGCGCATGGAGTGCCTCTTCGGCCTTCGGTGCCGCGATTTCCGCGATAACCAGGGTGGGGGGATGCAGTACGACGCCCGCATCCTCCTGGGGAACCAGTGCTGGCTGCACCTGGTCCAGAACTGGAACCCCGAGTCGCGCGTCTACCAGTTCCTGCAGACACGGGGCGAGGGCTTGGAGCACATCGCCCTGCAGACCGAGACCATCCTCCAGGACCTGGAGTACCTCCGCAGCATCGGCGAACAGGTGCACCAGCGGAGGATCCTGGACGCCGACGATGGCTTTGAGGCCTTCCTCTACCCCCACCAGTTGCCAGGCTTCACCGTGGAACTGATCCAGCCCCACCCCACCAGCTGGAGCTATCCAGAGGGGTGAAGGCGGGACGTCTTCTGGGTCCTGAAACGGGGAGGGAGCACCAGATGGCCAGCCAGATGACAGGCCCCGGGGAGGGATTCGTCCTCTTTCCTGAGGAGGCGCTGCGGACGTTCGCCGTGGATGCGCTCCTGGCTCTGGGTGCGCCGGAAGAAGAAGCGACCTTGGTCGCGGACGGGCTCATCACTGCGTCGCTGTGGTGGCACCCGGCCCAGGGACAAGGTCTGGAGAAACTGTTCCGGTACCGACGGCAAGTGGAGATCGGCGGCATTGTCCCAGGCGCCAGGATGACCTGGGTAAGGGAAGGGCCGGCCTTTGCATTGCTGGATGCGGCCAAGGGCTTTGGTTACGTGGCTGCCAGACGGGCCATGCAGCGAGCGGTGGAGAAAGCCCGGGAGGTCGGCGTTGCTGCGGTAGGCGTGCGCCGCAGCAACCATTTCGGCATCGCCGGCTATCACGCCCTTTCCGCAGCCGAACAGGGTCTCATCGGCTGGGCCATGACCAACGCCAAAGCCGAGATGGCCCCCTGGGGCTCGGCCAAACCCGTCCTCGGCACCAACCCCTGGGGCATCGCTGTGCCCCGTCCGAACGCGGCTCCCATCGTCTTGGACATGGCCCTGACGGCCTCTGGCAAGGGGATGATGCGCTGGTACCAGCAGGCAGGGAAGCCCATCCCAGCCCATTGGGCCCTGACCCCCGATGGTCGACGCACGACCGACCCCTCTGAAGCGATGGAGGGGCCCCTCTTGCCCATCGGCGAGTACAAAGGCTACGGCCTCAGCCTCGTCACCGACATCCTGGCCGGCGTCATGACCGGGGCTCTCTTCGGCCTCTCCGTCTTCCAGGATGACGCAGACCACAATGTGGGGCATTGGATGCTGGCCGTGAACCCAGAAGCCTTTATGCCGCGCCAGGAGTTCGTAGAGCGGCTGGAGGCCCTTCTCCGGGAGGTCAAGAGCGCGCCGCCCATAGACCCCGAGAGCCCGGTCCTCCTGCCCGGAGAGGTGGAACAGGATCGGATGGCCCAGCGTAAGCGCGAAGGCATCCCCGTGCTTTCGGAGACAGTCCGCGGGTTGAGGGAGTTGGCGCGCGGCCTGGGGATCCCTTCGCCTTTCTGAACGTGGTTCG
Organism: Anaerolineae bacterium; assembly: GCA_049969295.1. Lineage (GTDB taxonomy): Bacteria > Chloroflexota > Anaerolineae > DTPP01 > DTPP01 > DAOTYM01. The sequence goes on from JBMFPD010000003.1 coordinate 10,655, forward strand.
GCTCCCATACTTTCAGCGAGGAGGCTCTAGCAACATGGCAGCAGCACCGTTGGAGATCGGCAACATCTCGGTCTTGCCCGGAGAGATCAAGCGAGGAGGGATCCCCATCGGCGCGGACATGTACGGACGGGAGCGGGAGCTCCCTATCATCGTCTGCCGGGGCGTGGGCGACGGCCCCATCCTCTGGATCAGCGGGGCCACCCATGGGGACGAACCGGAGGGTCCCTACTCCATCCTGCTCACGCTGCCGAAATTGGACCCCTGCAACATGAAGGGGACTCTGGTCGCCGTACCCGTCATGAACGTGGAGGCCTTCATGCAGGGGGACCGTGGCGACCCCCGGGATACCTTCTCCTACGACATGAACCGCATCTACCCCGGCCGACCGGACGGCTACGCCACAGAACGGGTGGCCTGGGCCCACTACTCGGCGATGAAAGGCTGCGTCGACCTGCACATCGCCATCCATTCCGGCGGGGACCACTCGTACCTGGACACCGCCATCTTCGCCGCCGAGACCCCGGCCTGCCTGGAACTGGCCGGCGCGATGGGGCCGGAATGGGACCTGGTCAACGTGAGCGGGGTGGGCAGGGGCAGCCCTGCATCCATCCTGGCGGAGGAGGGGAAGGGCGCGATCACGGTGGAGTTGGGCGGCTGGTGCCGGATGCTCACCAGGGAGTTCCACGAGATCGGCCGCCGCCTCTCAGAGGCCTACCTGAACGTGATGCGCCACTACGGCATGATCCCCGGCAGGCCCAGGTACGCCGAGAAGTGGTACTGGGGCCACCAGATCGCCCTGCTCGCCAACGCCAGTGGCCTGTGGATCGGGGAAGACATTGAGTTCCGCAAGCCGATGAAGAAGGGGACGGTGCTCGGGCGCATCTACAACCTCTACGGGGACGAACTGGAGGTGGTGAGGGCGCCGGAGGATGGGCAGGTCTTCGGCCTGCGGTTCCGGCCCATGGTGCGCACCGGCGAATGGCTCTGCTTCTACGCTGTCATTGACAAGGTGCGGGACGACCTGATCCCGCGGCGCTAGCCGGAGGTGGAGGGAGCACAGTGGCGAACTCGGAGCACGCACAGACGCTGCGCGGCCTGGTCCCTGAAGACCTGCTGAAGTTCCGATGGCTGCGGGAGATCGTCGTGACACCGGACGGGTCCCGCGTGGCTTACACTGTGAGCCGTCCCGACGCGCAGCGGAACAGTTACCAGACGGATGTCTACCTTGCGGACCCGGCCACAGGGTGGCGGCGGAGGGTGAGCGAGGGGGTAGGCCAGGGGACCAGCCTGGCCTTCAGCCGGGACGGCAAGCACCTGGCCTATGTCTGGCGGGGGGAGGACGGGAACACCGTGGAGATCGTCTCCCCAGAAGGGGAACAGGAAAAGTCGTTCCCCGTGGAGGGCGGCGCGCCCCAGGAACTGGACTGGTCTCCCGACGGGAAGCGGCTCGCCTTCGCGCGGTGGATAGAGGTGCGGCGAGAGGGGGATTTCAGGAAATTCCAGGGCATCCCCGCGCCCACCATCCGGGTGGTGCGGCGGTTGCGGTACAAACAAGATGGCGTGGGGTGGGTGCACGATCGGTACCGGCACCTTTGGGTCCTGGATGTGGAGTCGGGGGACCTCCTCCAACTGACCGATGGCGAGTGCGACTATGGAGAGCCCCGGTGGAGCTGGGACGGGAAGCGGCTCGCTTTCACAGCCGTGGCCCGCGAGCAGAACGTGGAACTGGGCCAGGGCCGGGTGTGGGTTCTGGATCTGGAAAGCGGGGCCATGGCCGACGCGTTCCCCGGGTGGCGAGGGGCCAGCGTGAGCCCCCAGTGGCGCTCCGATGACAGGGCCATTGCTTTCGCTGGCTACGAAGGCGAACCCCCGGTCAACCGGCGGCGCTTCTACCATGTCTACCTGGGCGACCTGGAGACCGGCGCCGTCCGGGAACTCAGCCAGGGGCTGGATCAGACAGTGGGAAACTACGCCGTGGCAGACCAGCGCCCAGGTCTGGCAAACATCACGGTGAAATGGCCCGGGGGCCGCGGGAGGATCTATTTCCTGCTGACGGAGGAGGGGGCCACTCACCTGTACTCCGTGGATGAAAAAGGAGACTGGCGCCAGGAGGCGGGAGGGAAGGCCGTGGTCTTTGAGTACGCGCCTTCCCAAGAGGGCTTGGTGGCCTTCGGGAAGGCCGACCCGAAGAGTCCCGGGGAACTGTATGTGCTCCAGGGCGGGGAGGTCCGTCGCCTGACCGACCTCAACCCCTGGCTCCGGTTCCGGAAATTGTCTGAACCCCGAGAGTACTGGTACGAGGGCGTGGATGGAGCGAGGGTCCACGCCTGGGAGATGCTCCCCATCGGGTTTGAGGAAGGGCGGCGTTATCCGACCATCGTCTATGTCCACTGCTCCATGTTCTCCTGGGACTTCAACCACGAGTTCCAGTGCCTGGCCAACGCCGGGTATGTGGTCGCCTACTTCAACCAGCGGGGGACCACAGCGGGGTACGGGCAGGCCTGGACCTTCGCCAGCGAGGGGGACCAAGGGGGCAGGGACTACGAGGAAATCATGCTGGGGGTGGATGACCTGGTGCGCCGGCCCTACGTGGACGGAAGCCGCCTGGGCGTGACCGGGGGCAGTTGTGGTGGCTTTATGACCAACTGGATCATCGGCCACACCGACCGGTTCGCCGCGGCGGTCACCCAGCGATCCATCGTCAACCAGATCTCCTTCTTTGGAACCTCGGACATCGGCCCGGAGTGCACCGAGCGGGAGACCGGGGCCAACCCCTGGACTGACCTGGACGCGGTGTGGAAGCAATCGCCCCTCGCCTACGCCGACCGCATCCACACCCCTCTCCTCATCCTCCACAGTACGGAGGACTACCGCTGTCCTCTGAGCCAGGCGGAGGAACTGTTCGCCGCCCTGCGCTGGATGGGCCGGGAGGTGGAACTGGTGATCTTTGAGGGGGAGAGCCACGGGCTCTCCCGAGGGGGAAGGCCGGGGAACCGCATTGAGCGCTTGCGACGGATCCTGGGCTGGTTCCGCGAACACCTGGGGACGGACCCGAGATGAACACATCAAGCTCCCGACAAGGGGGCGACAGAAAGGAGTCAGGCCATGCGCAAAGTCCGTGTGGGCAACCTGGAAGCGAAACCTGGTGAACATGTCTTCGGATATCTGGAGGTCGCCAAGTCCAGGTCGGGCCTCAGCCCGGATATCCCCGTCCACATCATCGCTGGGGCCGAGCCCGGTCCCACGCTCCTGGTGCAGGGGGCCATCCACGGGTCCGAGATCATCGGCACGATGGCCATCCTGAACTTCGTCAAGAGGGTGGACCCCAAGAAGGTCCGCGGCACAGTCATCGCCGTGCCCGTGGTCAACCGCATCGGCTTTGAACTCCAGGAGCGGGGCTCGCGGATAGACGGGAAGGACATCAGTCGTCTCTTCCCTGGCAACCCCAGGGGCAGCGTCTCGGACCAGGTGGCTTACGTGTACTTTGAGGAGGTCATCCGGCAAGCCAACGTGATGATTGACTTCCACGCCGGAGGGCGGACGGCCTACGAGCGGTACGTCCTCTTCACGGCCGAAGCGGACCTCAAGAACCCGACGGAGATGGAGAAGAAACGGCGTAAGCTCGTGGTGGCCTTCGGGCTGGACCAGGCAGCCTTCTTCCCCCCAGGCACCTTCGGAGAGAACAAGGCCAAAGATGCCATTGAGAAGGCCGGGGTGGTGCAGTTCACCACGGAATTCGGGGGCGGTACCGGCTGGTACGAGAACGGCGAGGCCAACGTGCGGGATGCCGAACGCGGCATCTGGAACACCATGAAGGCCATGCACATGATTGACGGTGAGTTTGAGGCCGATGGTCCCCTCTGCACCATCTACAACGCCTGTGTGGTCCTGTGGAAGCCTCCCGTAGACGGCCTCTTCATCCGCAAGAAGGAGTTCGGCGAACTGGTGAAGGAGGGCGAGATCTACGGGAGCCTGGTGGACCCCTACACGGGCGAGGAACTGGGCCACCTTTACAACACCAGAGAGGCCATCGTCATCCCCAGCGGCCAGAACTGGCCCACCGTGGGCGCGACGTCCATCGGCATCCTGGGGATTGTGGACGAGGTTGTGGACCGGCGGACCGCCGACCTGTACGTGTCCTTTGACTGAAAGCGCGGAAGCGGAGGTGCAGGACATGAAGATCGGGACCATCGCAGCCAAGCGAGGCGAGAAGGCATTCGGGTTCTTGAAAGCCGTGGAGACCCACGGGCGCTTTGACGTGCACATTCCCTTGCACATCGTGGAAGGGGCATCGGAAGGGCCGGTCCTGTTGGTCCAAGCCGGGGTGAGCGGGCTGGAGATTGAGCCGGCGATGATCCTGCCCAAGGTGGTGGCCGAACTGAACCCAAAGGAGATTGCCGGCACGCTGCTGGTGGTGCCTTTGCTCAACACCTCGGGCTTTGAGTTTGAGCAGGTCCAGGCCATTTGGGACGGCAAGGACTTGAACACCCTGGGCCGCGGCCGGGCGGACGGGACTGTCAGCGAGCAACTGATCCACGCCTACTACGAGCAGGTGGTCTCCCTGTCCGACGCCCTGGTGGACATCCACACCGGCGCGCTCTGGGGCTACTTCCGGTACGCCGGGGTCTACAAGGTCGGAGCGGTGAGCCACTCCAGGAACCTGGCGGTGGCCCTTGGCCTGCCCCAGGTGCTCCTGGGGCAGCCGGAGGACCAATCCCTGGCCTTTGAGGCAGCCAAGGACGGCAAGGCGGTCGTCTCTGCCTGGATCGGTGGAGGCCCTGGCCTGAGGGACCACCGCGAAGACGACCTGGGCCGGGTGCGGCGCGCCGTGCTGAACGCCATGCGCCACCTGGGCATGCTCAAGGGCCGAGTGGAATTTGAGGATGGGAAAGTATCCGTGATCAACGGCCACACAGTGCTAAAGGTCTCCAGCGAACGGGGTCTGACCTTCATGGACAAAGGGAAGCGGGGCCAGAAGGTCCAGGCCGGAGAGAGACTGGGCTACGTGAAGCACCCGTACACCGGCGACGTTGTCCAGGAGATCCTCGCGCCGCGCGAGGGGGTGATGCTCCACGCGGGGGCGGCATGGCCCATCCTGCCGGAAGGGGCGCTCCTGGCCATCCTGGGCGACCTGGTGGAGGAGGTTCCGGCACCCTGAGAGGAGGAAGTGGGGCGAGGCCGCGGGTCCTGCGAGGGGCCCGCGGCCGGGGCCCTCACCCTCCTGCGGAGTGGGCCGGCACGCGAGGTGGCTGGGCTATGGGGAGAGAGGCACTGACCGTTGGGCTCATCGGGGCGGGCCAGGCTGGCCAGCGGCATGCCCAGGCCTTCGCCCGTTTGGGGGAGAGCGTACGCATCGTGGGCGTTGCCGATGCAGATGAAGCGCGCGCCCAGGCCCTGGCCTCGGCCTGCAAAGCCCAGGCGTTCACCGACTACCGTGCCCTGCTGGAGAAAAGGCCCGAAGCGGTGCTCATCTCCCTGCCCCACCACCTGCACCGGGAGGCTGGCCTGGCTGCGGCAGAGGCAGGGGCCCACATCCTGATGGAAAAACCCCTGGCCCATACCCTGGACGATGCCCGGGCCCTTGTGGAGGCGTGTCGCGAGCACCGGGTTCGCCTTGCCGTGGGCTTCGTCCACCGCTACCGGATGGAGTTCCAGGAGGCACACCGGCTCATCGCCGCGGGCGAGATCGGCGCAGTCACGGCGGTGGTGGATGTCTTCGGCCTTTCGGGAGGGACCCACGTGCCCGGTTGGGTCTGGGAGAGGCGGCTCTCGGGTGGCGGCATCCTCCTGTACTCGGGCATCCACAGCGTGGACTGGCAGCGGTGGCTGGTGGGGAGCGAGGTGGTGGAAGTCTTCTGCCGGGTGGCCACCTTTACAGTCGGGCCAGACGTAGAGGATAGCCTGGTCGGCACGCTCTCCTTTGCGAGCGGGGCCCTGGGCGCCCTGGTTGGGAACCAGCCAGGCTACCCTGTGGAACCGCGCACACGGCTCACCGAGATCTACGGCACCCAGGGGTGCATCCGGCTGCGGGTCGGCGAGCGGCTGGACCTGTGCCGGGAGGACAGGGCTTACCATCTGGAAGTGGGGCGGGACGATCCCTTCGTCGCGCAGGCCTGCGAGTTCGTGGCAGCGGTGCGCGAAGGCCGGGACCCCTGGATCTCCGGAGAAGATGGCCTGCGGGCACAGGAGATCTGTGAGGCGATGTACCGTTCCGCCAGGGAGAACCGCCTGGTGGCGCTGGGCGCCTCAGGAGGTGGGAGGTAGCGGACATGGCCCTCCTCCTGCGCAACCACGAGGTCCGGGGGCTGATGGACCTGCGCCAGTACATTGAGGCGGTGGAGGCCGGCTACCGAGAGGTGGGCCTGGGGCGAGGGGTCAATTTCCCTCGCCAGAACCTGTGGATCCAGGGGGACCCGCGGGAGTCGGTGGGAGGTGGGCACCTGGCCCCCGGGGCTAGGGCTTCCTTCAAGTTCAAGGCAGCACTCCTGCCTGGGCTAGGGGGCGCAGGGGTGCAGCCCTACACGGCTGGGCTCCCTGGGGGCCTGCACACGTACCTCATGCTCTTTGACACGGAGACCGGGGCCCTGGTGGCCATCATGGAAGTCCTCTATTACGACTGGCTCAAGACTGCGGCGACGGCAGCCGTAGCCACCAAGTACCTGGCCCCAGAGGAAAGCGCAGTGGTTGCCCTCTTCGGGACCGGCCGACACGCCCGGACGCAACTGCACGGGCTGTGTGCCGTGCGGCCCATCCGGCGGGTACAGGCCTACAGCCGACGGAAGGAATCCAGGGAAGCCTTCTGCCGCGCGATGTCGGAGGAACTGGGGATTGAGGTGGTCCCCGCGGCCTCGCCCGCGGAAGCCCTGCGGGGGGCGGATATCGTCACCACCATCACCACCTCGCCAGAGCCGGTCTTTGACGGCCGCCTGCTGGAGGAGCGGCCGATCCACGTGAACGCCATGGGCGCCCACTACCCCTGGGCCCGCGAGGTTGACGAGCACGTGGTCCTCAGGAGCCGCATCGTGGTGGACGAGTGGAAACAAGCCCTCAGCGAGCAAGGAGAGGTCCTCATTCCCATCCAGAAGGGCCTCATGAAGCCCTCTGACATCCACGCGGACCTGGGAGAGGTCGTGGCGGGCCGAGTGCCGGGCCGGGAGAAGGACACGCTGTGGACCCTCTTCCTCTCCGGCGGCACGGGCGTGGAGGACGTGGCTGTGGGGACCTGGCTCTACCGGACGGCCAGGGAGAAAGGGGTGGGCACGGAGTTCGTGTTTGGACAGCCCTTTGAGTTCGCTCTCTGAGTTCCGCCCTTACAGAGTTTGCAGCGTACACGGCCTGCGCGAGGCAGCGCAGCAGCCTAGAAAACATAGGAGAAGGTTGCCATGTTGACCCACCAGGCTCTGAAGAAGGACGTCACGCAGCGGATCAAACGCATCCAGGATATGATGCGGGAGAAAGACGTGGAGGCCCTCATCATCGTCGGAGGAGGGGCACCCGGGGCCCTGGGCGCCATCCGGTACATCACCAACGCCCACCTCTGGGGTGGCGACGCCTACGTGGTCCTGGGGCAAGAGGACCCAGACCCTTGGGTGGAGATCTGGAGTTCGTACCAGGCAGTCTGGACCCGCAACGAGACCACCACGGATCCGGCACGGGTGGAAGCGCCGGACGATGTGGTGGGGCGCACAGCCCAGTTGGCCAGGCAGTACGCCCAGAGGAGCCGCCGTATCGGCATGGTCAACATGGACAAACTCCTCTCCATGAGCCAGTACCGCAAATTCGCCCGGGCTCTGGAGGGCTTTGAACTGGTGGAAGTCACCAGCGAATACAACGCCATCCGCCAGATCAAGACGCCCTTTGAACTGGAGGCCATCCAGCAGAACGGGGCCATTTTGGACGCGGCCATGGATGTCTTCCGGGACCACGCGCACGTAGGGGCCCGGTATTGGGACGTATGCGCGGCAACAGAGGCGTTCATCAAAGCACAGGGAGCCTTCTGGGGGCGCACCAAGCTCTCCTTGGACCTCACCCCGTACACCGTGCCGACGCCCAAGGACCTGAGGATGAAGGAAGACGACATCATCAACTTCGAGATCGTCTACGAGTCGCCGTGGGGCTACTGGACGGAGATGACCACTGTCTTCTCCTTCCACGAACTGCCGGACGAGGTGCAGGCCATGCTGGACGGCTACCTGGCCGCTGTGGATGCTTCGGCGGCCGTGGCCAGGCCGGGCAATCCCCTGCGCCTGATCTCCGAGGCCAACGACCAGACCCTGCGGGACCTGGGCTTTCCCGTCGCCGGCAAGCACACGCCTGACTGCCACAGCACGGGGTTGGATGGGAGCGATGGTCCCAGTTCCGAGGGCGCGCCCGATTTCATTCTGAAGGCCAACATGGTCCTTTCCTTCCATCCGGGCACGGTCCTGGAGGGCAACCGGGGGTTCCTGATCTCCGATAACTTCCTCGTCACCCCGGAAGGCGCGGTGCGCCTCTCGCCCCACAGTGCCCACCGGTACCACCTGCTCCTGGAGCGGTAAGCAGGTTGGAGAAAGGTTGGAGAACGGACATGGGAACTGCTCAGACCGCTTCTGCACCTGCACTTACGGCAGCGCAGCGCGTGGCAGCCTACGCTGCGAACCTCAGGTTTGAAGACCTGACCGATCTGACGGTCACCCGGGCCCGCCAGGTCGTGCTGGATACCCTCGGTACAGCCCTGGGGGGATACCCCACGCGTCTGGGACGTCTCGCCGTGGAGTATGCGGCGACCATGCTGCCCGGGGACGAAGCGACGCTGATCGCCGATGGCCGGCGCAGCACTGTGGAGGGGGCGGCCTGGGCCAATGCTGTCATGGCCAAGCACCTGGGCATGGACGACTCCCATCGCATCTGCGGCCACGTGGCGGCAGAACTGGTCCCTGTGGTCCTGGCCCTGGGCGAGAAGCTCCACCTGGATGGGCGCCGCGCTATCGTGGCCCTGGCCGCGGGGTACGACGTCTTCGCCATCATTGAGCCCGCCGTGCGGGTGGCCCAGCGGGAGCGGGGGTTGGACCACAAGAGCCAGGCAGGGACTCTGGCCAGTGCCATCACCGCGGGTGTGGCCATGGGCCTGGACGAGGAAAGGTTGACCCACTCGCTGGCGCTGGCCATGGACATGGCCTGTGGCACGGAACAGTACGTGTGGGATGCCGGTCTCTGCGACACCAAGGACCTCCTGGCTGGCTACGGCGCGCGCAACGGCATCTACGCTGCCAAACTGGCTGCGTTCGGCTTCCAGGGGCCCCCTGGGGCCTTGGATGGACCTTACGGCTACTACCACGCCTTCGGCGATGGCTACGACCCATCGTACCTGGAGCCCCTGGGCAAGCGCTTCGCCCTGGCTGAGACGGGCTTCAAGCCCCATGCAGGATGCCGGCACGTCCATGCCTGTGTGGACGCCGCGCTGGAACTCCTCAAGGCAGGCAAGCCGGCTCCAGAGGACATCGTCGCCATTGAGGTGGGGACGTACAAAGGCGCGATGACGCCCGATTTCCGGGTGAACTACAACCCGGAGAACGAGGGACAGGCCGGGTTCAGCCTGCCGGTAGCTGTGTCGGTCGCGCTGGTCCGTGGGAGTTGGTACCGGGAGGACATTGAAGCCTACGACGAACCGGAGATCCGCCGCCTGCGGCACCTGGTCAGGGTCTACCTGGACGAGGAAATTGAGGCCGCCTACCCCGAGAAGAACGGGTGTGTGGTCCGGGTGCGCACGAAGGATGGCAATGAATACGTCGGCCGGGTGGGCTACGCCAAGGGCGAGCCAGAGAACATGTTGACCGACGCGGAGTTTGAGACCAAGTTCCGACGGCTGGTGGGGGACCTCCTCCCTGCCTCCCGGGTGGACCGCATTCTGGAGATGACCTCCAGGCTGGAAGACGTGCCAGATGTAGGGGAGTTGGTGCGCCTGACCGTCAGGGAGAGCGGGCGGTGAAGATCGTCAGTGTCCGGTCCACCATCGCGGCCATCCCGCGCCGCCGTGCCCTCCGGACTTCTTACGGCGAGTCACCGGACACGGTGACGGTGGTGGCTCAGGTCTACACCGACGAGGGGATCACCGGGGTGGGGCAGACGGTGGCCCCGGCCCCCTGGTACGGTGAGACGGCGGAGGCGATCAAGGCGGCCGTAGATCGGTACCTTGCTCCGGCTATCCTGGGCGAGGACCCCTTGAACATTGAGGGCCTGTTCGCTCGGATGGACCAGGCCCTGCGCGGGGCACGGTACGCGATCACGGCCGTGGAGTACGCCCTGTGGGACATCAAGGGCAAGGCCCTGGGGGTGCCGGTGTACCAGCTCCTCGGTGGGAAGTGCCAGGCCGGAGCGCCCTTGCACGCCTTTGTGGAACGAGGATCGCCGGAGGAGACCGCGGCACGGGTGGAAGAGTTGGCCGCCCAGGGCTGGACCTGGTTCAAGACCAAGATCGGCTTCGGCCCGGAGGAGGACGTGGCCTGGTACCGCGCCCTGCAGAGCCGCGTGGGCGGGGGAGTGCGGTTCCAATTGGACGGGAACACGGGCTATGCACTTGGGGAGGCAGTCCAGGCCCTGAGCCAGATGGAGCGCGTGGGCGGTGTGGCCCTCTTTGAGCAGCCAGTGCGGTACCTGGACGAGATGGCAGCGTTGGCTGCCCGCCTGGAGACGCCCCTGCAGGCGGACGAACTGGTGACCAGCCCCCGCAGCGTCTACGAGATCGCCCGGGAGAGGGCAGCGCACGTGCTGCACCTCAAACTGCACAAGTACGGGGGGCTCCTCCAGGCCAAGCGCATGGCTGCCGTGGCCGAGGCCGCGGGCCTGGAACTCTCGGTGGCCCCCTACTTTGACGTCCTGGCTGCCGCAGTGGCTCACTTTGCCGCCTCCACACCCAACGTCCGCTGGCCGGCTGGTTTTTCGGACATGCAGGACACGCTCCTGGCCGAGCCGTTCGTGCCAGCGGGACAGGTGGCAGTGCCCCCGGAGCGCCCAGGTCTGGGGGTGGACCTGGATGAGGACAAACTGGCGGCCTACGGGGCCCGGTGGAGGTGAGAGTGCGGGACGAGGGTTGGCTGAGGGAGTGAGTTGAGCGGATCTCTACAGTCTGCTCTGGCCCTCACATGGTTCAGGTCACATAAGTAAGCGTGGAAACTTGAGGGGCCATAGAGCAGCCTGCGTCGCATGGATAGGCGTCTAGAGAAGGAGGTGATGGCTGGACCACACTCGGATGGGGCGTGTCCGGCCCAGAGGCTGGGAAGCAACAGGAGTCCACAGACACATGCTCAGGAGGGATGAAACATGAGAAGCACGAAGTGGTTTGGGTTGGTCGCTTTCCTCGTTGTCGCAGCCATGCTCCTCTCCGCCTGCGGCCCTGCGCCCACCCCTATCGTGGTGGAGAAGGAGAAGGTCGTGGAGAAGCCCGTCGTCCAGACGGTGGTGGTGGAAAAAGAGAAGGTTGTGGAGAAGCCGGTGGTCCAGACCGTGGTCGTGGAGAAGGTCGTGACCCCTACGCCGAAGAAACCGACGGAGTTCGTCTTCGCCCACACAGGCCCCATCCGCACCATGGACGCCCCGGTGACCTGGTACGGCTCCACCCACTGGCTGACCAACCTCCTCTACGACTGCCTGATCTGGCGCAACCCGGATGGCTCTGGGTTCCACGGGCAGGCGGCGGAACGGTGGGAGAACATTGACCCGGTCACCTGGCGGTTCCACCTGCGGCCCGGGCTCAAGTTCCACAACGGCGAGCCCCTGGATGCCTACGCCGTGAAGTGGAACATTGACCGGGTGCGGACTCGCACGGACTTCATGGTGCAGCCCCAGTGGCAGTTCGTCCAGGAAGTCAAGGTGGTGGACCCGCTGACGGTGGACATCATCACCCCCAAGCCGCACGCCTACTTTGAGTACGACGTCTCCTACAACGGCTGCGAACTCCTGCCGCCCAAGTACATTGAACAGGTGGGCGAGGAGGAGTTCGCCAAGCACCCGGTGGGCTCGGGCCCGTACAAGTTGGTGGAGATGATCCCCAACGAGAAGTACGTCTTTGAGGCCTGGGACGAGTACTGGGCTGGTCGGCCGGAGGTGGACCGCGTCATCTACCAGGTGATCCCGGAGAAGGCCAGCCAGGTCGCGGCGCTTCTAGCGGGGCAGGTGCATATGGTGGCTGGCGTGCCGCTCCCGGACAAGGACAAGGTGTGCAACGCGCCGGGCATCAAGTGCACGACCATGACCTCCAACCGCCTGCACCACCTCTACCTGCGGACGGAGACCGAGTCCGGCAACATGGCCAAGAAGTACCCGGGCTACCAGCCGGCGACGTTGGACAAGCGGATCCGCCACGCCATCATGTACGCCCTGGACCGGAACCTCCTCGCCGAAATCATGGGGTCGGCAACGCCCACAGTGGTCCGCCTGAGCCGCTACGATCCCGAGTCCTTCGCCGAGAAGTACGCGGGGGCGGAGAACGTGGCCAAGTGGTACGACCCCGAGAAGGCCAAGGCGCTCATCAAGGAGGCCGGCTACGATCCGGATACGGGCAAGAAGCCTAAGGTCTACTTTGACGCCCCAGCCCTGTACTTCGGCAACGAGAAGGAGATTGCCGAGGCCATCAAGGCCATGCTGGAGGACGTGGGCTTTGAGGTGGAACTGACCATCCTGGAACGGGCAGCCCACTTTGAGCAGATCGTGGAGCCGGGCAACAACCGCGACCTCCTGCTGGTCACCCTGGGCGGCGGGGCTTCCCTGGTGCCTCTCTTCTACAAGTGCGACTGGTGGGAGCCCACCTACCACGTGTGCGATCCCGAGTGGGATGCCCTCTCCGACCAGATCCTGACCGAGGTGGACAAGGAGAAGCGGAGAGCCCTCTGGGAGAAGTGGTGGGAGTACTTCTTGGACTACGCTCAGACGGTCCCGCTCATGGAGATAGACAACATCTACGCCATGAGTGACCAGTTTGAGTGGGCCCCACGCGCCGACGGCTGGATGACCTTCCGCGGCCTGACACTCGCGAAGTAGCAGGCGGGGGTCTCTGCAGGTGTGGGGGAAGAGAACCTTTCCCCCACACCCTTCCCTCGAGCGATTTCGGGGGTTACGCCTCCGCAGGAGAGGTCCATGCAGAAGTACATTTTGACTCGCCTGGTTCAGATGTTCTTCACCCTTTTCATCGTCTCCCTGGTCGTCTTCTTCATGGTGCGCCTCAAGGGAGACCCCGTCTCCGTCATGGTGCCGGAGACCTTCAGCCAGGAGCAGATCCAGGAACTCCGGCGAGCCTGGGGGTTTGACCGGCCGCTTTGGGAGCAGTACCTCACCTTCCTGCGCAAGGCCGTGACGGGGGATTTCGGCAAGTCCATCGTCTACCGCATCCCCGCGATGGAACTGGTGACCCAGCGGCTGCTGTGGACGTACCTCCTGGCCTTTACATCAGCCCTGATCGGACTGGCGGTGGCTCTCCCGCTGGGGATCCTCTCCGCCCTCTACCGCGGCAGCCTGCTGGACCTCCTGGCCACCGTGCTGGCCACTGTGGGCCGGGCCATGCCCGGGTTCTGGGTGGGGTTGATGCTGATCCTCATCTTCTCTGTGCGGTTCCGGGCCCTCCCCGCCTACGGTGCGGAGCAACCCACGTCCATCATCATGCCCGCTCTGGCCCTGGGGACGGGCCTGGCGGCAACCCTTTCTCGGTTGACGCGATCGGCAATGCTGGAAACCTTGGGGCAGGATTACATCCGAACCGCCTACAGCAAGGGGTTGACGAGAAGGATGGTGGTGATCCGGCACGCGCTCCGGAACGCCCTGATCCCCGTGGTGACCGCCTTTGGGTTGCAGTTGGGCTGGCTCTTGGGCGGTTCGGTGGTCATAGAGTCGGTCTTCTCGTGGCCTGGCCTGGGGAGGCTGATGGTGGACTCCATCAACATCCGGGACATCACCGTGGTGCAGGCCGGCCTCCTCTGGTTCGCCACCTCCTTTGTGCTCATCAACCTGATCGTGGATGTTCTGTACACCTTCTTGGACCCGCGCGTCCGTTACGATTAACGCTCTGGGAAGGTTTGCGAAGAGATGGGCAACACTCTGGCCGGTACCTTCAACACCAAATTGGTAGATCGCAGTTCCCCCAGGGCCCGCATGGGATACGCTCTGCGGTCTTTGCGCCGCAGTCCAACTGGTATCTTGGGCCTCATCATCGTGGGCATTGTCCTGTTCTTCGCCATCTTCGGCCCCTATGTTTCTCCGTACGACCCGACGCAGCACAACCTGAAAGCCCGGTTCAAGCCGCCGGGGTTTGTCTCGGACAAGGGGCTCCACCCGTTGGGGACGGACCACATGGGCAGGGACATCTGGAGCCGGATCATCGCCGGGTGCCGCGTCTCCATGATCGTGGGCTTTACCGCTGTGGCCATCGGCACCACAGTGGGCGTGACTTACGGTCTCGTGGCCGGCTTTGTCGGCGGGCGCGTGGATTCCCTGCTCATGCGCATCGCTGATGCCTTCCTAGGGATCCCCTACATCGTCCTGGTGGTGGCCATTTCCGGGGTGGTCGGACCGGGCCTGATCACCCTGATCCTCATCCTTGGGCTGACCGGCTGGGTCACCTACGCCCGCGTGATCCGGGGGCAGGTCCTGGTGGTCCGCGAAATGGAGTACATCACCGCAGCGCGCGTCATTGGGCAGAAGGAGGCGAACGTCATGTTCCGTCACGTCCTGCCCAACGTGGTGACCTCCGCCATCGTGCTGGGGGCCCTGGAGGTCGCCTCCACCATCCTGGCCGAATCGTCCCTGAGTTTCCTCGGCCTCGGGGTGCAACCACCGACGGTCACCTGGGGGTTGATGCTGGCCGACGGCCGGCAATACTTGGGCAGCGCGTGGTGGATGTCCACCTTCCCTGGCATCGCCATCACCATCACCGTGCTGGGGATAGTGTTCCTGGGCGACTGGCTGCGGGACGTGCTGGACCCGCGGCTCAGGCAAGCGTAGTGAAGAAAGGGACCTGGTCACCGGACCGCTGAGGAGCCAGCAGTGGATATGGAGCAGGCAACGGAGTTCCGAGTCCCCCGATCCCGGGTCTACGAAACCCACAAAGCCCTGCGCCAGGCGATCTGGGAGGCCCTGGAGCCCGTCCTCTTCCACAGCCCTGCGGCGGGAGAAGCAGCACGGCGGGATCTGGAGGAACAGTTCGCCCGGATAGTGGGGCAACGGTTCGCCTGCGCGGTGCACTCCGGCACGGTGGGCCTTTTCTTGGTCCTGCGGGCTTGCGGCGTAGGGCCCGGAGATGAAGTCATCACCGTGGGAAATTCCGATATCTCCACCACCGCAGCCATCTCCCACTGCGGGGCCGTGCCCGTCCTCTGCGATGTGCAGGCCTCGGATTACACTATGGACCCCGACCTGGTGGAACCCCTCATTACCGAGCGTACGAAGGCGCTCCTGCCCGTGGACCTCTATGGCCACCCCGCTGACGTCCAGCGCTTGCGAGAGATCGCGGACCGGCATGGGCTATGCATTGTGGAAGATGCTGCCTTAGCCGCGGGCGCGCGCGACCACGGCCGACCTGTGGGGGCCTTCGCCGATGCCGCGGTCTTCAGTTTCGCCCCTTTCAAACCCCTGGGGTCTGTGGGGAACGGAGGCATGGTGACCACGGACAACCCAGAGATCGCCCAGAGATTGCGGTTGTTGTGCGGCTACGGCCACCTGCCCGATGTCAAGGCCCCGGAACCCGGACACCAGAGGCACCTGGCCGAAGGGTACAACGTCCCTCTGGACCCCTTGCAGGCGGCCTTGCTCTCGGTTAAAATCGCGCTCCTGCCGGAATGGACGGCCAAGCGGCGTGCGATCGCCGCTGCCTATGAGGAGCGGTTGAGAAGCCTGGACCTCGCCCTGCCGGCCTTCCGCCCGGAATCGGAGCCGACGTTCCGTTCCTACACCGTGCGGGTGCGGGACCAGGTGCGTGTCTACCAGGGCTTGCGACGGGCCGGCGTGGAGGCGGTGTTGCATTACGTGCCTCCTGTCTACCGGCAGCCCGTCTACCCCCAGGGGTTGCCCGGCTCCGACAGGCTCCCGGTGACGGAGAGGCTGGCGCGGGAGATCGTCTGTCTCCCTGTGTCCCCGGAACTGACGTTGGACGATGTGGAGTACGTGGTGGAGGTGCTGCGGAATTTGCTGTGAGGGCGTGTCCGCGGGTGGCTTCGGAAGGAAAGCCGCTCAGGGCAGAGCACAGGCCCGAGAAAGGCGGATGGACTCCTCTATACTTGCGACCAAGGAAGGAGATGGCCGATGATCTTAGGGCTCTTGTACGTCAGTTTCGTCGTGGAAGACCTGAACCAGACCAGGCGCGTGTTCAGGGACCTGTTCGGGCTCCCGAGCGAGCGGATGGACCCGGACCCCTTTCTGGGCACGCGCCGCGGGGCACGCATCCCCTTCCCCAACGCGTGCTGGCTCTACCTGGTGGAGCCCTCAGCGTCGGACTCCCTGATCAGAAGGTACTTTGAACAGAAGGGGCCTGGCCTGGAGAGGGTGGCCTTCCTGAGCGACGAAGTGGAGATGGAGTTCGCCCGGGTCCGGGCCCGGGGCATCCCCCTGGCGGACGAGGCCCTTGCGGACACACCCCTGGGGAGACGCTTTGTGGTGCCCCCGGAGTACGTCAGCGGGGTGGCGGTAGAGGTCCTGGAGCCTCGGCCTGGGGTGTGGGAGCCATGTCCCTCTCCAGACCCCTCGGGTGTCCTGGGCCTTCAGCACATCGGGGTGGGAGTGAAGGACCTGGACGTCACCAGCAAGCAGTTCCAGGACCTCTTCGGCCTGGAGCCCAGGGACCTGAGGACGGACCAGCACGATGGCGAACAGAGGGATGTGATGGTCGTGCCAGGCAACGACCGCCTCTGGCTCCACATCGTGGAGAGCTGGGGACCAGGGGCCCGGGTGACCCGGTTCGTGCAGGAGAAAGGGGAGGGGCTTGAGCACCTCTGCATTGAAGTGGAGGACATCCGGCAGGCGGTGAAGCGGGTGACGGGGGCCGGGGTCCCTCTCTACGAGCACAAGATCTTCACCAACCGGCCCGATGGGTTTGAGGCCTTCGTCTATCCAGAGCACACCACGGGCGTCACCGTGGAACTGATCGAGCCCTATCCCACCAGCAGGGGCTACCGAGAGCGCAGGCCCTCGGCGCGGTGTTGCCCCTGCGCCTGAACCGATTTGCTGCAGCCTGTGGCGCGTCGGGCCTGGATGGGGTCCGGCACCGGAAGTTCTCCGGGTGCCGGACCCCGCGCGTTCTGGCCCCCTTGGGGCAACCTTCAGGGCAGGGCCATGAGGTCCGCCAGGTTGGCTCGCTCTGGGCGGACCTGGGGGCGGATAGCCCCCGTCTTGCTGCTCAGGAGGACCACCAGTCCCGGGCCATATCCCCGGCGGTGGCTCCCGCCATGGCATACTGCGCCGACGACGATGGAGCCCCGCA
>JBMFPD010000004.1:0-26527 GCA_049969295.1 Anaerolineae bacterium
CACCACAAAGCAGATCCGGCTTCCCCTGCTTGTCATACGCCACAAGGCTTTCCAGACCTTGGCAAGGTCGCTGAAATAGGCGGCAACCATCAGATGATAAGGCTTCTTTCCTCCGTGATGGACCCGCTCTTCGGCCAGACGGCGACAGATCGGCTCCATTTCGGCCCTGAGAGGCGCAAGGTCTGGATCGGCTAAGAGGCGATCCAGGTCTTCCCTATCCGCGGCTACGTGTTGGGTGCACGAGCGGATGAGATGTCTTCTCACCTTCTGATGGAGGTCTCCCCAACTTTGCACCTCGCCCCAGAACGACATTTCCAGGCGGGTTGCATCTGCGTAATCGTAGTTGTTGGTATAGGGTGGCGAGGTGAGGACCAGAGTTGCCCAGCCGTCTGGGATGGAGCGGCACGTTCTGGCATCTTCCTGGTAGATACGGGCCCCATACCCCACAAACTGCTCCTGGCACACGCGCAGATCGGCTGCCATGGTGTGGATCTGTATTTCATAAGCAGTGAACGGGGGCAGAGCACCAGTCTTTTCTTTCTTGGGAAGAACGTACTGCCACGGCGCGGTTCCTACGGGCGAGCAGACGCGCAGAATGGCTGTGATCGCCAACCAGACAAGCTCTGATGTCGGGCTTTGGTCCGAAAGGCTTTCCCAGGCTTTCTTCAGGGCATCCAGTTGGGCCAGAGTAGAGGGGGGATAGCACTTCTGAATAAGAGGAGGATAGCCGACAGTCTCTCCTTCTTGCTCCCTGGCAGCCCCTTGGACCCTGTGGGCCAACTCCAGGAAGCGCTCGGCTGGCTCGCGCCAGGCCAGTTTGGCCCGGGCAATCCTGCAGACAAAGGGGTGCGCCTCTATCCCGAGGGCAGGAACCCCGCAGCGCTCTCCTTCAACCAGAGTCGTGCCGGCACCGGCAAATGGATCGAGCAGCCTCACAGGTCCTTGTTGAAGGGCCGCCCTGATCTCCTGTTCAGCCCACTGCGCGGAGAAGCCAGCGGAATAGCGAAACCAGCGGTGAACCGGCAGGCTCATGTTGTCCACAAAGGTGGAACTGCGCTCGCTGGTCGCTGGCTCCGAACGCACCTTCTCCCCAGGGGAGAACAAGGGTAACTGTTTTGCTTGCATGGCTTCTCTGGGTCTCCCCGATCCCCGTGCTGGGGCCCGAAGAACGTATAGAGACCTGAACCCCGCGAACGAGGAGGGGCGGCCTCTCCCGGGAGGCCTCCCCCCTCATCTATCCGCAGGAGGCCCGGACGCTTTCAGTGTCCCTCTCCGGCGGGCCGGTGGAACAGGGCCTCCACCTCTTCGGCGGTCATCTTGCCCACCGCCTGCAGGAGCCGGGCCACGAAGATGGGCTCCGGCACCGCCCCCTCCTGGTGCACTGTCTCGTTGAAGACGGTGCGGGGCACGCCCATCACGTGGTACTTGTTGGCCAGATGGGGGAACTCTATGGCCTCCACCATGTCGGCGCGGATGAGGTCGCTCTCCATGGCCAGTTGGTGCGCGAGGCGAACCGCCCCAGGGCAGTACGGTCAGGTGGGGGTGACGAAGACCTGGATGTGCACCGGCTCCGTCAGTTGCTCCAGGGCCCTGCGCGTGGCATCCGAGAGGGAGGTGGTCCCCCGCGAGACGTCAAGGATGTCCTCAATGAGGGAGGTGAACTCGTACCCCGAAGGGATGCCGTAGAAACGGATGCCGTAGTCCTTCTCCCCCACCACGGCGATGGCCGGGATCTTGTCCACCCCGAATTCCTTCGCCTTGTCCGCGTCGGTGACGAAGTTGTAGACCTCTGCCTGGATCTTATCCGAGAGGTCGGCCACCTCCCGTACGATCTGCTCCGTCTCCTTGCAGTACTGGCAGGCGAAGGTCTGGGTGAACATGACCAGGCGCACGGGGTGCACCAGGTTCTTGGCGAACTCCTCCCGCAGGTAAGCAGCGTCCTTTTCCGAAAGAAGTGGCATGGCGTTCCCTCCTTGGCTGAATTTGGTCCAACTTCCGTGTCACCTGGAAGCGTGGCTGCTCACAGCCCGAACCCCCCGAAGGGGTCCTTCCAGGTTTCCAGCGCGCGCCGCAGTTCCGGGTACTCCTTGGCCGCATCCTCCAGCGCCCGGCCCTCCATGGTGGCCTGGATGGCCTGGCGGAAGGCCCTCGCCCCCGCCACCGGCCCGTCTGGGTGGGCGTGGATGCCCCCGCCAGACCCGATGACGATGTCCGGCCCCAGGTCCTTGATGGCCTGGGGGACCATGGCCGGCGTGAGGCCGCCGCTGGGCATGGGGAAGGCCGGCTTCAGGTGGTGGAGCGGGAAACTCAGGTTCCTGGCGATGTTCTGGAAGCGATCCACCAGCATGGGGGCCTTGCCGTAAGGCGCGGGGATGACCACGATGTCGGCCCCGGCCAGGCGCGGCAACTTCCCCAGGATGAGGTGCGAACTCACCCCGTGGTGGGGCGAGGCGTAGAAGGCCCCCGCCACGTCCATGTGGGCCAGGATGGGCACGTTGATGGCCGGGTCCTCGGCCAGGGCCCGCAGGACGGGGAAGCCTGTGGCCAGGTAGTTGACCATGAGGGCGTTCGCCCCCAGTTCCACGGCGCGGCGGGCGTTCTCAAAGACTTTGGGCACCTCGTCGGTGATGTTCACGGTGTAGAGGGTGTGTTCGCCGGTCTCTTCGTAGACCTGGCGCTCCACCTCCATGTACAGTTTGACCCGCTTCTCCACCTGGCAGAAGGACGCGTCGGCCAGGAGTTCGTCGTCCTTGATGATGTCGCAACCGCCCAGCGCTGCCTGGCGGAAGAGTTCCGCCCCCACCTCCGGGGGATAGCCGGTGCAGGGCTTGATCATGTTGTTCAGGAGGGGCCGGTCATAGACCCCCAGGAGTTTGCGGACGCCGTGGATGCCGAATTTGGGCCCCTGGAACTGGGCCACCCAACTCTGGGGAAAGGCCAGGTCCACCAGTTTAACCTTGCCGGCCATGGAGACGTTCCCCACCACCGTCGTCAGCAGCATGGGGATCTGCGGGCCGATGTTGACCGTGGGGAAGGCGACCTGCACGATATAGGACCGCTCCTGCACCTCCGGCGGGACGGCCCACTCGTAGTCCGGCAGTTCGTAGCACCCGATGACCTTGGCCACGTGGCGCCGCCGCACCTCGGGCGTCTCCCCGGGCACGGGGACCCAGGTCCCGGTGCTCTGCTCAATGGCCAGGGCCGGCGCAAGTTGCGGCACGTTGAACTTCCTCGGGAAGGAGACCAGGTACGTGGCGATGATGGTCTCCTCGTGGGGCACCCCTTCTGGCAGGGCCACGGGCAGAGAAAGGACGTCCACTGCTTTCATCGCTCCATCTCCTCCTTGAGATAGACACTGGGACTACCACGAAGGGCCCGAAGGACACAGAGAAAGTTCCATCTTTCATTCTCTCTCCATCCCGTGAGGCAAGAGAGCCGATCGCGGAGGACGCGGAAAGGGCAGGGAAGGGCTTTTTCCCCCTTTGCGCCCTTTGTGTGCTTCATGGTGCACTCTCTCTCCTCACACGGCCTGGCTCATCACCTGCTCGCGGATTTCGTCCAGTTGGGCCCTGGTCAGGCGGGAGACCTGCTCCAGGCAGATGCCCACCACCTCGGCCACCCGCTCGGCCTGCTCCTCGGTGATGGTGAGGGGCGGCTTCACTTTGATCACGTTGCGGCGGGTGGGCTGGAAGGCGACGATGTCGGGCATGTCCACGTCGAAGATGACACCCAGCTTCTTGCCCGTCTCCACGAAGGCGATGGCGCGCTCAAAGGCCGGCTCCTTGGTCTCCCGGTCCTCCACCAGTTCCAGGCCGATGAAGAGCCCCGGCCCCCGCACGTCCCCCAGGATCTCGTACTTCTGCTGGTACTCCTTGAAGCGGGCGGTGAGCAGTTCGCCGATCTTGCGGGCGCGGCCGGGGAGGTCCAGACGCAGGATGACCTCAATGCTCGCCAGGGCCGCGGCGAAGGACAGGGGGCTGGAGCCGAAGGTGGTGTGCTCCTCCACGGCGGTGAACCCTTCCAGGTCCTCGTCGGCCAGGAGCGCGCCGATGGGGAACCCCGCGCCCAGGCCCTTGGAGAGGACCATCATGTGCGGCGTGACGCCGTAGTACTCCGCCGCGCTCATGGCCCCGATGCGCCCGAAGGCCGTCTGGCACTCGTCGTAGATGAGGAAGACGCCGTGCCGCTCGCAGATCTCCTTGAGGCCGGCCAGGTAGCCCGGTGGGGTGGGGACCTGGCCTCCAGCCCCCTGCATGGGCTCTATGATGAGGCCGGCGACGGGGGTGTTGGCCCCGTAGCGGATGGCCCCCTCCACCAGGTCCAGGCAGGCCAGGCTGCAGGTCTCCGGCTTCAGGCGGATGGGGCAGCGGTAGCAGTAGGGGTAAGGGAATTTGACATAATGTCCCAGCCCATAGCCCGCGAACCGGGAGAGGTAGGGCATGTAGTGGCTGGCGCCGAAGGTCGCCAGCGAGGCCCCGTGGTACCCCCGGTACGGCACAAGGAAGGTAGTTGCCCCGCGCTTGTTGATCATGGCCAGTTTCATGGCCGCCTCAATGGCCGCGCCACCTCCCTGGGTGTTCAGGCACACCTTCTTCAGGGTGCCCGGGAAGAGGTCGGCCAGGCGGTTGATCAGTTTGATGCGGGGGATGGTAGGGTAGCCGTAGCGCACGTGGTGCAGGTTCTTCATCTGCTCCACGGCCGTGGCCAGGACGTCGGGGTTGGCGTAGCCCACGTTGAGGGTCCAGGCCTGGGAGGTGCAGTCTATGTAGGTATTGCCTTCGGTGTCCTCCACCAGAGCTGACCCGGGATGTCCGCGGTAGAGGATGGTGCTGTGCAGAGGGGTGAGGGAGCGCTTGCGGGCGAGGGCCACTTCCTGAGGCGTGACGGTGTTGAGCAGGTTGTGGATTTCTTCCATAGAAAGGACCTGAGGTTCAAAAGGCGAGGCCATGCTGCTCCTCCTGAACATGGGATGTGGAAGGGGCTGAGACGGGCTTCCGAGGGCATTGTACCGGCACATGGTATGCGTGTCAAGCGGGCGGGGAGGTGAACCTCCGTCCCGAACGGCGGGGATTGGCCTTGCCTCCATGCCTATGGTATAATGGCGCCTGCAACGCCTGGCCCTCGCGGCAGAGGGCCAGGCCCAGAACGGCATCCGTCCGCCACTTTCCCAGGAGGCTTTCACCGATGAACGCGGCCGACCCCCTCTGGACCCCCCACTTGCAAGAGCGGTACGAAGCCCTTGCCAGGGAGTTCCCCAAATGGGAGAAGTGCAAGGACATCATTGACCAACTGATTGACATCATCCTCAACTACCGCCAGAGCGGCCATCCCGGCGGCTCCCGCTCCAAAGTGCACGGGCTCCTCGTCACCCTCCTGAGCGGGGTGATGCGCTGGGACATCCGCCATCCCGAGAAGCGCTTCGGCGACCGCTTCATCCTGGTGGGGGGCCACACTGTCCCCCTCATCTACTGTACCTTGGCTGTCTTCAACGAGGCCCTGCGCATCAAGTACCAGCAGACGGGCGACCCCCGCTATCGGATCCCGAAACCGGAGGAGCGGGCTCTCTTCTGGGAGGACCTCCTCACCTTCCGCCGCAACAAGGGCCTCTCCGGCCATGCCGAGATGGAAGGGAAGACCCTCTTCCTCAAGTTCAACACTGGCCCCTCCGGCCACGGCTCGCCGGCCGCCGCAGGCCAGGCCCTGGCCCTGAAGCGGGCCGGCGCGGGCCAGGTGCGCGTCTTCGCCTTTGAGGGGGAGGCCGGCCTGAGCGCGGGCGCCAGCCACGAGACCAAGAACTCCGCCTGGGGCCTGGGCCTGGACAACCTCTACTACATCGTGGACTGGAACGACTTCGGCATAGACGACCACCCCGTGAGCCGGGTCATCCACGGCACCCCGGAAGACTGGTTCCGGCCCTACGGCTGGCGGGTCTTCGCCGCCCCGGACGGCAACGAGTGGGGCTCGGTGACGCGGGCCATCCTGGCCATGGTGGAAGGCCCCAACCCCGAGCGTGTCCCCAGCGTGGCCTACCTGCGCACCCGCAAGGGGCGCGGCTACCTCAAGTACGACAACAAGTCCCACGGCGCCCCTCACAAGATCAACTCCGACCTCTTCTGGGAGACCAAGCGCCCCTTCGCCGAGAAGTACGGCGTCCAGTTTGAGGGGTTCGGCCAGCCGGTCCCCAAAGACCCGGAGGCGCTCCAGGCCCAGTTCCGGGCCAACCTGAAGGCCGTGATAGACGTCCTGCACGGGGACCAGGAACTGGTGGACTACCTGGCCGATCGCCTCCTGGAACTGGCCGAGGCCGTGCCGGAGCGCCTGCCCACGTTTCGGCTGGACACCTCCCGCAACCCCCTCCTGGACGAGCGCTTGTACGACTACCGCAACTACCCGGCCGACCTCTACGTGCCACCCGGCACCAAAGAAGCCAACCGCGTTGCCCTGCGCCGCTTCGGGGCCTGGGTCAACACCTTCGGCGCCGAGGAGTACGGCCGGCCCATCTTCCTGGCCTGCTCCGCGGACCTGGCGGAGTCCACCAACATCATCGGCTTCGCTGAGGGCTGGGGCGACTTCCCGGGCTGGGGCTGGTACGACCGGGAGCACAACCCGGAGGGCGTGCTCCTCCCCCAGGAGATCACCGAGTTCGCCAACGCTGGCATCATGGCCGGCCTCGCCTCCGTGAACTTCAGCGAGAACCCCTTTGAGGAGTTCCAGGGCTTCTGGGGGGCCTGCTCCACCTACGGCGCCTTCGTCTACCTCAAGTACGGCCTCATGCGCCTCTACAGCCAGATGGCCCAGGACTGCCAGTTCAAACTGGGCAAGATCCTCTGGGTGGCGGGCCACTCCGGGCCCGAGACCGCCGACGATTCCCGCACCCACTTCGGCATCTTCTCGCCCGGGGTGACGCAGCTGTTCCCCTTCGGCCAGGTGATAGACCTGCACCCGTGGGAGTACAATGAGGTGCCGGTGGTGCTCGGCGCGGCGTTGCGCCTGAACGCTCCCATCGTCGCCCTGCACCTCACGCGCCCGCCCATTGAGATCCCTGACCGCGCCGCCCTGGGCGTCCCTTCGCACTTTGAGGCGGCGCGCGGCGCTTACATCATCCGGGATTACCGGCCCGACCGCCCTCCGATGGGCACGGTCATCGTCCAGGGGACCAGCAGCACGGCTAACCTCCTCAAGGTCCTCCCCGACCTGGACCGGGAGGGCCTGAACGTCAAGATCGTCGCCGCCATCAGCCCGGAACTCTTCCGCTTGCAGCCCAGGGAGTACCAGGAGCGGGTCCTCCCCGAGGTGGACTGGGTGGACTCCATGTGCATCACCAACCGCGCCCTGCGCCTGATGCACGACTGGCTGCACAACAAGGTGGCCGAGGAGTACTCTTTGAGTTCCGATTGGGACAACCGCTGGCGCACCGGCGGCACAGTGGAGGAACTCCTGGCCGAGGCCCACCTCACCCCGGACTGGATCCTCTGGGGGATTGAGCGCTTCGTGCGCGAGCGCAGGGAGCGCCTGAGGAGGCTCCAGGAGATGGTGAACGCCGCCTGTTCCCGCTGAGGGCAGGAGGACGCCGCGCGGTATGGGTCCTGTGCCTGTGCCGCGCGTGCGCGTGAGGAGGAGCAGCGTGTCCTACGAACGGCTTCGTTCCCTCGCCGAAGCGCACCGCGACCGGGTGGTGGACCTGTGCCAGCGCCTGGTGCGCATTCCCAGCCTCCCCTCCCGTGAGGGGGAACTGGCCCAGTTCGTCCAGGCCGAGATGGAACGGCTGGACTACGACCGCGTCTTCAGGGATGAGGCTGGCAACGTCATCGGCTTCATCGCCGGCACAGGGAGCGGCCCCAGGGTGCAGTTCAACACCCACCTGGACCACGTGGACCCGGGCAACCCGGCGGACTGGCCCTTCCCGCCCTATGAAGCGCGCCTCCACGAAGGTTTCATCTGGGGGCGCGGCACGAGCGACATCAAGGGCTCCATGGCCGCGCAGATCACGGCCCTGGCCGCGCTCAAGGCGGCCGGCCTCCCCCACCGCGCCGATTGGTACGTCGTGTGCGTGGTGAACGAGGAGATGGGCGGCCTGGGGACCCGCCACCTCGTCCGGACGCTCCCCTGCGACTGCGCCGTCATCGGAGAACCGTCGGGCAACGAACTCGTCCGTGGCCACCGCGGCCGGGCCGCCGTGGTGGCCCGCTTCCGCGGCCGCTCCGTCCATGCCAGCATGCCCGAACGGGGGATCAACCCCCACTACAGCGCGGCCCGCTTCATCGCGGGCCTGCGGGACCTGCCCATGGCCCACGACCCCGACCTGGGGCCCTCTTCGGTCACCCCTACCCTCTACCGGACGGACCAGACCAGCGTCAACGTAGTGCCGGGCGAGGTCGTGCTGCACCTGGACTGGCGGCTCGTGCGCGGGGAGGATGAAGGGGCGATCCTGGGGAAACTGGAGCCCCTCCTTGAGGCGTCGCTTGTGGATGGGTGCCAGGGGGATGTCCGCATCCCGGAGGAGACGATCACCACCTACACTGGCTTCCGGGAGACCCGGCCCCTGGTCGCCTACCCCATGGTGACGCCGGAGGATCACCCCTTGGTGCAGGTGGCCCGGCGCGCCCTGGAGGGCGTCCTGGAGCGCCCCATGCCGCCGCGGTTCTGGCGCTTCACCACCGACGGCAGCCACCTGAGCCGCGCTGGCATTCCCTGCATCGGCTTCGGCCCCGGCGACGACACCATCGTACATACAGTGGAGGAACGGATCTCCACCGACCAGTTGGTGGAGGCCGTGGCTGGCTACATGGCCCTGGCGCTGGCTCTGGGCGACCTGGAGCCCCTAAAGAGGTAGTTGCTCGCACGCAAGGGGGGCCGACGGGCCCCCCTCCCCTCGCGTTCCGTGGGGGCCGCCGCAAGGGCCGGCCATGCCCCGTCCCTTCGCGGGAGTTCACCTGGTCTCCGGCAGGAACTCCTCCAGCGCGACCGGCCCGGGCCCTGCCAGGTCCCCTTCCCCGCGGCCGAAGGCGACCCAAAGGCGCGCCGAGGCCACGTCCAACAGGGCAGCAAGTCCCCCCGGTCCCTGGGCCTCCCTCACCAGCCAGGCCCAAGCCTTCTCCTGGCCCATCCATCCCTGGTTGGCCTCCAGCCACCCGTCCCGCTCCCTGGCGCGCTCTTCTTCCGGCAGGGGCGGGGCGAGTTCCAGGATCCACGGGTCCCGGAATCCTTGCCACAGGAGCGCTTTCTGGGGCGCTTTGACCGCGTAGCGATGGGCCGTGAACTCCACCAGGGCCAGTGCGCCGCCTGCACTCTCGGCCCAGAGGATGGCCCCCCCACCAGCGCGACGGGCCCGGGCTACCTCGTCCACAGCCTGATCAGCGGTGGTGGCATGGGCGAGCCCCAGGGCGAGGAGCGCCCCCGCAGGCACCCCCCAGGTACGCAGGTCCAGCGCCGGAGCCTCTTGGACCGCGCCGGCCAGCCCTGCACTGTTCACCCCCAGGACCCCGCCCACCTGCCCAGCCCGTGCCAACAGCGCGTAGGCATCCCCCTCTGGTGTCCGGTGCACCAGGAGCACCGCGTCCTGGCACGGCCCCTCCCCTGCCCATCCCAGGTAAGGCTCGTCCGACGCCACCTCGACGAAAGCCAGGAGAAGGCCGTCCGCCCCAGGCCCGTCCGACTGCCACAGGTTGAGGAGGAGGACGGTTTCCAGGGAGACTCCGGCGCCATCGGCGATGCCCTGCACCTCTTCCCACAAGTCCGGGGGAAGGGCTGCCTGGGCCGCGGGGAGGAGGGGAAGGCCCGGGCGCGAGGGGCCAGCGGAGGCCCATGTCCGGAGCGCGTGCTCCCCCCGCTGGCGAATGGCCTCCCGCAGGGCTTGCCCATGCTGAAAGCCCCGCGCATAGGCATCCCCTTCCAGGCGGAGGACGGGCAGGGCTTCTGGGCACGCACCGGGCGGGAGGGCTGGCAGCGGTTCGGGCGTGCCCCCTCCCCCCTCGCGGGCGGAAGCCCAGGAAGCCACGAGCGCCATGCCGACGAGGAGGGCCCCCAGAACCCAGCGGACGGGCATCCGGACGCGCGGGGAGGCCATGGCCTATTTCTTCCTCCCCTTTCCTTCCTCGCACCGCTCCCTCTCCCGGAAGAGGAAGCGCAGTGGCGTCCCCACGAAGGGGTAGGCCGCCCGGATCTGGTTCTCCAGGTACCGCTCGTAGGAGAAGTGCAGGAGGTCTGTATCGTTGACGAAGAAGACAAAAGTCGGCGGGTCCACACCGGTCTGGGTGGCGTAGTAGATGCGCAACCGCTTGCCAGCCTTGGAGGGGGGCGCGTGCTGCGCCACCGCCTCCCGCACAATGCGGTTCAGTTCCGCCGTCGGGATGCGCACCTGCCGCTCCTGGTAGACCTGCAGGGCAAGGGGCAGGACCTGGTCCACCCGCTTCCCCGTGAGCGCCGAGATGAAGAGGACCGGCACATAGTCCAGAAAGTGCAGTTCGCCGCGCACGTGCTGGGTGTAGGCCTCCATAGTGTGGGCATCCTTGGGCACCAGGTCCCACTTGTTCACCAGGACGATGACGCTCTTGGCCTCCTCCAGGATGTAGCCGGCCACGTGGGCGTCCTGGGCGGTCACGCCCTCGGTAGCGTCCAGGAGCAGGAGGACCACATCGGCCCGCCGGATGGCCATCAGGGCCCGCAGGACGCTGTACTTCTCCACGCCGGGCTGCACCTTCCCGCGGCGCCGGATGCCCGCTGTGTCAATGAGGAGGATGGGTTGCCCCTTCCACTCCATGTACGTGTCTATAGCGTCGCGGGTGGTGCCAGGGATAGGGCTGACGATGGAGCGCTCCTGGCCCAGCAGGCGGTTGAGGAGGGAGGACTTGCCCACGTTGGGCCGGCCCACGATGGCGATGCCCACCGGCTTGCTCTCTTCCTCCTCGGGCTCTGGGGCCACCGGCGGCAGGTGGGAGACGACCTCGTCCAGGAGGTCGCCGGTGCCGGTCCCGTGCAGGGCAGAGATGGGGAAGACCTTCCCCATGCCCAGGGAGTAGAACTCCAGGGCCTGCTGGCGGAGGGCCTCGTTGTCGCACTTGTTGGCCGCCAGGACCACCGGCTTCTGGGTGCGCCGTAGGAGGTCCGCCACATCGCGGTCGGCAGCCGTCAGCCCCTCCTGTGCGTCCACCAGGAAGACGATGACATCCGCCTCGTCCATGGCTACCTGGGCCTGGTTGCGGATGGCCTCCACGTAGTCGGCGGAATCCAGGGCCAGAGGCGTCCCCTGGCGGGCTTCCCGGCCCTCCCTGAGTTCCAGGCCCCCTGTATCCACCACGAGGAACGGGACACCCGCCCACTCGCTCTCCCCGTACAGGCGGTCGCGGGTGGTGCCGGGCGTGTCCTCCACGATGGCCCGCCGCGCGCCCTGCAGGCGGTTGAAGAGGGTGGATTTGCCCACGTTGGGCCGCCCCACCAGGGCTACGATGGGCTTGCGCTTCTGCACCACCTCGTCACTCTCTCCATCTGGTCGGATAGGGGCGGTTCCGCTCCTCCGCCGGGGGCGTGGGCACGGGAGTCGGGGTCGGCGTGGCAGGAGGCGGCGTCGGCGTGGGCACACCCTCGGGTGTGGCGGGGGCCGCCGGGAAGGTGCCCGTGACGGTGGCTGTGACGGTGACCGTCGGAGTCACCGTCAGGGGAGGGGTGGCAAAGGGCGTGCTGAAGGGTGTGGGCGTTGGCACTTCCACGATGCTCACTTCCACCATCTCTGGCACGATGCTCTCCACGCGCAGGTTCTCCGGCACGATGGTCTGGGGGCGCACCTGGTGGACCCCCGCGGGGAGGCCCAGGAGGTCCACGAAGACGTGCACCGCCTCTGGCTTGAGGTTGTCCAGGAGGGGCAGGGGGCCGGAGAGGATGATATCCACCGTGGCGGGCGAGGCCGTGGCGCTGAAGCCCAGGGGGAGCCCCTGGATGCGCACAGGCCGCTGGATGGTCAGGCTGCTCTCAATGGGCGTGATGGAGATGCGCACCAGCACCCCCTGCACATCCAGGACCGAGACCATCTCCGGCAACTGGAGGCTCACCTTGGTCACCACATCGGATGTCGCGCCTTCCACGGTGACCGGCTCGGTGTCCACGTAGCCGGGCAGCGCCTCAATGACCGACGGGCTGCCCACCACTGTGACGATGGCCGGCTCCACCGAGACGTTGCTGATGCGGTAGCCAGGGGCTGGCTGGCCTTCGCGCACCACACGGACCGAGACATCCCGGAAG
The DNA here is from genome assembly GCA_049969295.1 of Anaerolineae bacterium. Taxonomy (GTDB): domain Bacteria; phylum Chloroflexota; class Anaerolineae; order DTPP01; family DTPP01; genus DAOTYM01. Next base: position 12,235 of record JBMFPD010000004.1, read on the forward strand.
CCGCGCCTCTGCTCAATGGGGACTCTGACGAGGATGCTCGCCGGCTCTACCTCCAGGCGGCGGTAGGGGTCAGTGCCAGTGTCCACCGGCAGGTGCTGGGCATCCCGCAGTTGCGGCACCCGCCGCAGTTCCACGGGCTTCTTGGCCGCGGCCACGGAGACCTCCACCGCGGCCTCGGCCACTTGCTCCACGTAACTGGCAAACCCCGAGACGCGCACGGTGGCCGGCTCCGCCACAGCCGGTCCGGGCTGGTAGTAGCCGAAGGGAGGTGCATCCACCACCTCCACTCGCACGGGGACGATCTTCTCGGCCAACCGCTCCAGTCGGACGCTGATGCGTTCGGGGGTGATGCTGAGGATCTGCACCTCTGGATCGGAGCAGGCCACGCTCACGGGGACTTCGTGCAGGCCCGGCGCGAGGGAAGAGATGTCAACACGGGCCTGGAAACTTTCCGGCCGCAGGCGATCCCAACTGCTCTTGGGGGCGCGGAGGGTCACCAGGACAGATTCGCGCACGGGCGTCCACAGTTTCGTCCCTGTGGGTGCAGCGCTCACCTCAATGGGGATCGGCTCCTGGAAACGGCCGGTCTGGATGGGGTTTTCCTCCCGCGCGGCCACCACCCAGACCGTGAGGGCCAGGGCCAGGGCCAGGACCACAGAGCCGAGGTTTTCCACCAACTGCCGCATGCGCACCTCTCGGCGTTTAAGGCTGGGACCGGCGGAACCACCCTACCGCTCGCTCCAGCCACGGGGGCAGGGCGGCCCCCGTGCCCGTGCGGCGGTAGAAGGTCCTCAGGACGTGCAGGAGCCGTTTCTCCGTCAGGCGGCGGATCATCTTCCCGTCGTGGGTGACGGAGATGATACCCGTCTCCTCGGAGACCACCACCACCACCGCATCCGTCTGCTGGCTGAGGCCCAGGGCAGCGCGGTGGCGGGTCCCCAGCACCGGCTCGGCGGTGTTCTCCTCCGCCAGGGGCAGGACCACACCGGCAGCCACCACGCGGCCCTCCCGGATGATGACCGCGCCGTCGTGGAGGGCGGTGTTCGGGTAGAAGATGGTCACCAGGAGTTCCGTGCTCAACAAGGCATCCAGGGGGATGCCCGTCTCCGCGTAATCCTGGAGGCCGGTCTCCCGTTCCAGCACGATGAGGGCCCCCCATCGCCGCTCCGAAAGGTACTGGGCGGCGCGGGCCACCTGCTCAAGGGCCCGCTCCGCTGCCGGGTTGAGGGCGGCCCGGCCGAGGAAGAGTTCCGCTCTCCCCAGACGCTCCAGGGCGCGCCGCAGTTCCGGCTGGAAGACCACGGGGATGGCCACGAGAAGAGCGGGCAGGAGGCGGCCGACCAGCCAGCTGAGGGCCCGCAGTTGGCCGAAACTGGCTAGGAGGGTGACTACAGCAGCCACCACCAGCACGCCGCGCAGAAGTTGCACGGCACGGGTGCCGCGGAAGAACCGCAGCAGGGCATAGAAGATGCCCGCCACCAGCAGGATATCCAGGGCGTCCACCCAGGTCATGCGGCCCAGGAGTTCCAGCACCTCAGCCACGGGTCACGGACCTCCATCCTCCTGGCCCTGGATCTGGGCGAGGAGCCGCCGGTATCCCTCGGCCTCCTCCGGAGCCAGAGAGATCAGGAGCCGGATGGTCTCGGCAGCCTGACGCTTCTGTCCCGCCCGCAACTGGAGTTCCCCCAGGTTGTCCAGTTCGGCCACGGCCCTGCGGGTATCCCCCTGGGCCAGGTATGCCTGGGCGAGCCGGCTGCGCAGGGGGATGAGTTCGGGCCACTGGGAAGCCAGTTCCTCCAGGAGGGAGCGCTCCTTGTCGGGCTCTCCCCGCTTCCGGAACAGGGCCAGGAGTTCGTCCAGTTCCTGGATGGCCTGGGGGACCTGGCGCATCTTGAGGTTGAGGTCCACCAGGCAGAAGCGGGCGCGCTCGTCCTCCGGAGCCAGGGCCTTGATCTGGCTGTAGACCTGGAAGGCCCGTCGCCACTCCACCCGCTGCAGGTGGATATCGCCCATGCGGTGGAGGAGGCGGGTCTGCCACCGCCTGGCCTGGGCAGCGCGAGGGGCCAGTTTCAGGGCCTCCCGGTAGGTCTCCAGGGCCTTGTCCAACTGGGCCAACTGGTAATATGCGTCGGCCAGGGCCAGGTACTCTTCCAGGGCGCCATCCACCTGCCCGCCCTCCAGGAGGAGGCTGATGGCCCGGGACCGGACCTTGACATCCATAGGGGCGGCCCGGAGGAGCCGGCGGTAGACTCCGACGGCCTGGTCTTTCTCGCCACGGGCGGCGTAGGTCTCCGCCACCATGGTCAGTTTCCCCAGGGCCTCTTCCAGCCGTCCGGCCTGGAGCAGGATCTCTGCCAGGTGCAGGTGGAGGGGCAGATAGAGAGGTGCGAGGGCGAGGCCCCGGTAGCATTCCTCCACCGCGGAGTAGTGGAGCCCCCGCCGGGCGTACTCCTGGCTCAGGGAGATGCAGGCGAAGACCTCCTGTGAGTGGGGCACGTCCAGGAGTTCCGCCAGGCTGATGGTCAGTCCCGTGCCTGTCAGCGCGTCCAGCCGCTGGCGGGCCTCCCGGACTTTGTCCTCCCATCCCTTGCTCCCCAGGAACTGGACCAGGGAATTCATGAAGGCCACCGCCCGAGCGCGCTCCCCCTTGGCCAGGTAACTCTCCGCTAGGTTCTCGTACAGACGGATGAGGTTGTCCGCCTGGTCCCGGCGGACGGTCTGGAGGTCCACGATCTTGAGGGCTTCCACAAAGTGCGCCAGGGCCCGGTCCACATCTCCCTGGGCGCGGTAGCATTCGGCCAGGGCGTAGTGGCTCCCCAGGGCATACTCCGGGTCCTTCTGCGAACGGCTCAGGTGGGCGATGGCCTCGGCGAAGCGGAGTTTCTCCCTGTACAGGAGGCCCAGGTTGAAGTGGATGGCCGGGCGGTCGGCCCCCAGGTCCAGAGCACGCTCGTAGGCATCGATGGCCTGGTCCACCTGGCCGCGCATCTGCAGGTCGATGGCCTGGCCGATCCAGGTCTCGGCGGTAGCCGGCGTTTCCACATCGGGAGACGGGGCTACAGCCTCCTCTTCAGATCCGAGGATCTCCTCGGCGAGTTCTGTCAGGGCCCGCTCGCGCGCCGCGGCCGCCGGTCCGCCCCCGGGCGGTGGGGCAGAGGGTGGGGGAGGGGCTGCCTCCGCGGGCCTGCGCCCCTCGCGGATGGACTCCAGGAGGAACAAGGCGTCTCCGTGGCCCGGGTCCAGGCGCAGGGCAGCCTGGCACATCTCCTCGGCCGCCTGCCGTTGTCCCTGCTCCTGGTAGAGCCTGGCCGCGCGCAGGTAGGCTGTCAGGGCCTGAGAGGTGGCCCCGGAGGCTTCCAGCCGTTCTGCCAGGCGGCGGTGCGGCAGGGGATGGCCCGCCAAGGTGCGGCTCAGACGCTGCCAAATGTGCTGGGCCTGTTCCGGCTGGCCCTGGTCCAGCCACAGGTGGGCTGCACGGTCGTAGTCGGCCAGGGCTTCCTCGGCGCGCTGGGCCTCCAGAAGGAAGTCGGCCCGCCGGGTGAGGATGAGAGGGTCCTTGGGGTGGAGTTCCGCGGCGCGGGTGAGGGCCTGAAGGGCATCGCCCGGGCGTCCCAGGGCGGCGTAGGCTTGGGCCAGGCCCAGGAGCGCGCCCGGCATCGCTGGACGTGCTTCCACCACCTCTTGATAGAGAGCCGCGGCCTCGGCCCACTGCCCGTCCCAGGCCAGGCTGTGGGCCCGGCGCAGGAGGGCTTCCAGGTCCTTGGGTTTGGGGCTCTTCCGGCGGGCCATCGCCTTTGCTCCTTGTGCTGCAGGTCCCTAGAGGCCTCCCAGGAGGATGGCCAGGATGGCCTTCTGGGCGTGCAGGCGGTTCTCCGCCTGGTCAAACAGGACCGAGTGGGGCCCGTCGGCCACCTCATCGGTGATCTCCTCGCCCCGGTGGGCCGGCAGGCAGTGCATGACGATGACGTCCGGCTTGGCCAGGGCCACCAGGGCCGCGTTGACCTGATAGGGCGGGAAGACGCGCCGGCGGGCCTCCGCCTCCGCCTCCTGGCCCATGCTGGTCCACACGTCGGTGTAAATGACGTCGGCCCCGGCGACAGCCGCCCTGGGGTCGTGGGTGATCTGCAGGGTAGCGCCGTCCACCGCAGCCGCGCGGGCGATCTCCACCGCTTTCTGCGGTGGTTCATACCCCTCCGGGCATCCGAGGGTCATGTGCAGGCCCAGTTTGGCCGAGGCGAACATGAGGGAGACGGCGACGTTGTTGCCATCCCCCACATAGGCCAGGCGCACCCCCTTCAGCCGGCCCTTGTGCTCCAGGATGGTCAGCATATCCCCGAAAGCCTGGCACGGGTGGGAGTAGTCCGAGAGGCCGTTGATGACCGGCACCCGGGAATGGGCCGCCAGTTCCTCCAGGTGCTCGTGCCGGAAGACCCGCGCCATGATGCCATCCACGTAGCGGGAGAGGACACGGGCTACATCGGCCACGCTCTCCCGCTTGCCCAGTTGGATCTCGTCGGGCGAGAGATAGAGCGCGTGGCCGCCCAGGTGGCGCATGGCCATCTCAAAGGAAACACGGGTGCGCAGGGATGGCTTCTGGAAGATCATCCCCAGGGCCTTGTTGGCCAGGATAGGGCGGTTGCCGCCGGCTTTCCACTCCTCCTTGAGTTGGACGGCCACGTCCAGGACTCTGCGGACTTCCTCCGGTGTCAGATCGGCGATGGTGAGCAGGTGCTTCATGGGTTTCCTACCTCCCAACAGGGTTCCTCAAGGGGTTTCGGCTACCACCACGTTCCGCAGGATGCCGATCCCCTCAATCTCCACTTCCACTTCGTCCCCCGGCTGAAGCGGCCCAATGCCGGACGGCGTCCCCGTGAGGAGGACATCGCCCGGCTCCAAGGTCATCACCAGGGAAGCGCGGTGGATCAGGTCCTCCACGGGGAAGATAAGGTCCGAGGTGCGCGCCCTCTGGCGCACCTGGCCGTTGACGCGGCACTCCACCAACAGATCGTGCGGGTCCAGGTCCGGCACGATCCACGGTCCCAGGGGGCAGAAGGTGTCAAACCCCTTGGCCCGCGTCCACTGGCCATCGGAACGCTGCAGGTCCCGCGCCGTCACGTCCAGGCCGCAGGTGTACCCCAGGACGTAGTCCAACGCCTCCTCGGGGGCCACGCGGCGGGCCCGCCGGCCGATGACCACAGCCAGTTCCGCCTCGTAGTCCACCCGTCGGGACAGTTTGGGGTAGACGATGGCCTCCTCGGGCCCGATGACCGCGCTGGGCGGCTTGAGGAAGAAGACCGGCTCCTCCGGGACCTCCATGCCGGCTTCCGCGGCGTGCGCGGCGTAGTTCAGGCCCACAGCCAGGACTTTCGTGGGCGCGCAGGGCGCGAGGAGGCGAAACTCCTCGGCCAGGCCCAGCCATCGCCCGGGCACTGGCCGTCCATCCTCCCAAGCGGCGATCTCGTGGAGCCGGCCCTCGTCCGTCCACAAGGCTTGGGTTGGTCGGCCCTCCCAAGGGATGCGTACGATGCGCGTTGGCATATGATGCGTTGTCTCCTCCGTGTGATGGTATCGGTCTTCGGCAGGGCGCTGCCTTGCCCGCCCTCTCTCACAGAGGGATGACCTCAGCGGTGATGGAACGATCGGTGATGTTGAGCACCCCCACCGTCGGGCGGCTCCCCCGGGCGCCCACGACCGCGCCCGGGTTGAAGAAGAGGACGCCCCGGTAAAACTGCACCAGGGGCCGGTGCGTATGGCCAAAGATGATGCAGTGCACCTCTTCCCCCGCGAAGCGGGCCAGGAGTTGATCCAGGAACACCTCTGTCGGGGGCGGGCGGACGGCCCACAGGAGGCGCGTCTTCAGGTCCAGCGTGGCCCCCAGGTCGCCGTGGATGAGGCCCACCCGGCGTTCCCGGAATTCAATGATCTGCCGCGCCAGAAGGTAACGCCGCACCTCCTGGTCGTCGTCCTCACCGAAGACGGCGAAGGTCAGTGTGAACTGTTCCTGCAGCGTCCGCAGCACCTGCAGTTGACAGATATCCCCTGCGTGCAGGATGATGTCCAGCCCCTGGAAGGCCCTGCCCACACTCTGGGGCAGCGCGGAGAGGCGATGGGGGATGTGGGTATCGGCCAGCACGCCGATCTTCACGGGATCAACCTCTCTGTTCCATCCTCCCTGCCCACGGCAAGCCCCGCCTGCGCCACAGCCGGGTCCAGAACGAGGGCCGGTGCAGGAGGATCAGGTTCCCCTCCTGGGGGAATCCACGGCCGCAGATGCAGCACCGGAGACCGCCCCTTTCCTGGGCAAGCGGTGTGAGGTGCCCCTGACCGCAGGCCGGGCAGCGCAGAAATGCGTGCACCACGGGATGCGCCCCCTCCACGCGGGAAGCCCAGCCCGGTTTGCGCGCCCAGACCTGATCGTAGTGGACCTGCCAGGGTGCGAACTGGACCGCCTGCAGCCCGGCTGCCTCCAGCAAGGCGCGGAACCGATCCTCTGAGTAGGTCCGCCCCGGGAGAAGCGCTCGCTCGGGCCCCACACGGTTGGTGGCCAGGAAGAGCCCTCCAGGCCTCAGCACCCGGACCATCTCCCGCACCACCTGGGCCGGGTCCGGCATGAATTCCAGGGCCTCCAGGCAGGCCACCACATCAAAGACGTCGGAGTCAAAGGGAAGTTCCCTCGCGTCGGCCCAGACCCAAAGGGAACGCTCGGCAAAGGGGGCCAGTTTGCGCTGAGCCTCGGTCAGCATCCCCCGTGAGAGGTCCAGGCCGACGATGACCCCGTCGAACTCTGGCCTCCGGAAGAGCGCCTCGACCAGCCGCCCGGTGCCCGTGGCCACATCCAGGATGAGTGGGCGCTCCACGGAAGCCAGGGCCTTGCACAGCGGCCGGGCCAGGAACCATTCCTCGTCCTCAGGCTGGTACTGCTTGATCCGGTCGTAGCGACTGGCGGTCCAGTCGTACAGGAGGGCCACCACAGGGGCACCGAGGTAGGCACCTTCGGCAACGACCAGTTGCCAGTAGGCCACGGCTCCAAGGATACACCCCAGGGCCACGAAAAGCCACACCATGCCTGCGCGACCGATCTTCTGTGCGCTCTGGACCTATCTGTAAGAGATTATACTATAGGTGAGGGGGAGTTACAAGCATCTGCCAGCGTACAAGCAGGGCTGTCTCATTTTCACAAAAGGGAAGGCTATAACCGCTCTTCCCGGCCGGCGCAGGGGCACGCCAGGAGGCGTGCCCTACGCTCCAACTATAGGTGAGGGGGAGTTACAAGCGGTCCTTCGCCGAAGAATCGGCGTGATCCAGCACCAGCCTCCGCTCCCAAGCCCCTGATTAATGTGCGTTTAAGGTAAACGGTTTTCATTATCCACCTGGACGGTCCCGCGCGGATCCCTGCGGGCCCGGCCCAACCCCGCAGGCGAGGGACCGCCACCCACACCCACCGCTCAGTTCCAGGTCACGTTCAAGGAAACTTTGGGAGGAGGTGTTGCCATGCGGAAACTGCACGTGGTGCTCTCATGGTTGCTTCTCGCTGCCCTGCTCGCGGGGCTCGCGCCCGCGCTGGCTGCCGCTCAGGAAGGCCAGCCCACGGAGACCCCGCCGAGCCTCACCATGTACTCCGACTACCCCAGCATGGTCATCGGCATCGGCGAGGACGTGACCATCACCCTGCGGCTGAAGGCCCAGGGGAAGCCCCAGGTGGCGCACCTGGACCTCCGCGGCCTTCCGGAAGGGTGGACGGCCACGTTCAAGGGGGGCGGCAGGGCCATCAAGGCCGTCTACGTCCCGTTGGAGGATTCGGCCTCGGTCAGCCTGACGCTGGAACTGCCCGACGGCGTGGCTCCGGGGAACTATGCGTTCGCCGTCACGGCCCGCAGCGATGTGGCCCAGGCGGAGTGGCCTCTGGAGATCGTGGTGAAGGAGAAAGCCCCCTCGCGCCTGAGTTTTGACACGGACCTGCCCATCGTCACCGGTTCTCCCAACACCACCTTCCGCTTCACGGCCACGCTGAAGAACGAGGGCGACGAGGACCTGATGGTCAACCTGACCTCCGAGGTGCCGTCCGGCTTCGGCGCGACCTTCCGCGTCGGCGGGCAGGAGACCACCAGTTTCCCCCTGGAGGCGAACCAGTCCAAGACCGTCTCCATTGAGGTCAAGGGCTACTCCAACCCTGCCGCCGGCGACTACCCCATCACCGTGCGCGCCGATGCGGGCAACGCTTCGGCGTCCCTCACCCTCACGGTGCGGGTGACCGGGAACCCGGACCTGAAGATCTCGGCCCCCAACGGCCGCCTTTCGGCCGACGCCTACGCTGGCAAGGAGACGACGGTGAAGGTGCTCATCTCCAACGAGGGGAGCGCTCCGGCCCGGGGTGTGCGCCTCAGTTCCAGCACGCCAGCCAACTGGACGGTGGAGTTTGACCCCAAGGAGATCGCGGAGATCCCCGCCGGGCAGGAGGTGGAGGTGACGGCCAAGGTCCGGCCGGCGGAGAAGGCGGTGGCCGGCGACTACATGGTCACCGTGCGGGCGAGCACGGAGGGGACGGCTACGGAGTCGGCTGACTTCCGCATCACGGTGCGCACGTCCACCCTCTGGGGTGTTGTGGGAGTGGCTCTGATCGCCATCGCTGTCGGTGTGGTGGCCCTGGCGGTGATGCGCTTCGGCCGCCGCTAGGGCGGGAGGGTCGGCCATGAGCGACTTGGTGATTGAAGCCAGGGGGCTCACCAAGCGGTACGGGAACGTGGTCGCCGTGGACTCCCTGGACCTCTCGGTGCGCCGGGGAGAGGTCTTCGGGCTCCTCGGGCCCAACGGGGCAGGGAAGACGACCACCATCCTGATGCTCCTCGGCCTGACCGAACCCACAGCGGGCACCGTCCGGGTGCTGGGCCTGGACCCCGTGCTGCAGCCCCTGAGCGTCAAGGCCCGGGTCGGCTACATGCCGGAGCAGATGGGCTTCTACGATGAACTGAGCGCCCGTCAGAACCTGTTCTACATCGCCCGGCTGAACGGCCTGGGCCGGGAGGAGGCCCACCGTCGCATAGACGAGGTGCTGGAGCGGGTTGGCCTCTCCGAGGTGGCGGACCGTCCCGTGGCCACCTTCTCACGGGGGATGCGGCAGCGCCTGGGCGTGGCGGAGGTGCTCCTCAAGCGGCCCCAACTGGTCATCATGGACGAGCCGACCCAGGGCCTGGACCCGGAGGTGGCCCGCCGGTTCCTCCAGATCGTGCGGGACCTGAAGGCGGAAGGGGTGACGGTCCTCCTCTCGTCCCACCTCCTGCACCAGGTGCAGGCGGTGTGCGACCGGGTGGGCCTCTTCCGCCAAGGGCGCATGGTGCTGGAGGGGTCCGTGCCCGAACTGGCCCAGAAGGTGCTGGGCAGCGCCTACCGCATCCGGGTGGAAGCGGAGGGGCCGGCCCCGGCCCTGATGGAGGCCCTCAAGCACCTGCCGGATGCCCTGGAGGTCGGCAAGGAAGACGGCAACCGCTACCAGGTGGTGGCCCGTCGGGACCTCCGGGCCGAGGCCGCCGAGGCGGTGGTCAGAGCCGGGGGGCGGCTGCTGGGCCTGGAGGTGGAGATGCCCAGTCTGGACGACATCTACGCGCGCTACTTCCAGGAGGTGGAACATGTCGCAGCAGCGTGAGTCCACCCAGGTCAAGCGGGCTCGGGAAGGGTCGCCCTGGACCGGCCTGGGAGCGGTCATCCTGGAGGAGATGGCCGATTCCCTCACAAGCGCCCGCATGCGCATCCTGGAGGTGCTGATCGCCCTGACGGCGGCGGGCACGGTCTTCATCTCCGTGCAGGACCTGCGGAACACGGTGGGAGAGGACCCCTTCCTGCTCCTGAAACTGTTCACCGTCGGGCGGGATCCCCTGCCGTCCTTTGCCGGGTTTCTGGTCTTCTTGATCCCGCTCATCTCCATCGCCCTCGCCTTTGACGCGGTGAACAGCGAGTTCAACCGGCGGACCCTCTCCCGCATCCTGGCGCAGCCCATCTACCGGGATGCCTTCCTGATGGGCAAGTTCCTGGCCCGGCTGGGCACCCTGGCCCTGGTCCTCACGGCCATCTGGCTCCTGATCATCGGCATGGGGATCGTGGGGCTCGGTGTGCCTCCCAGCAGCGAGGAGGTGGCCCGCAGCCTGTGGTTCCTCCTGGCTTCCATCTTCTACGGCGGCATCTGGCTGGCGCTGGCCATGGTCTTCTCCATCGTGTTCCGTCAGCCAGCCACGGCTGCGCTGGCCTCCATCGCCGTGTGGATCTTCTTCACCGTCTTCTGGGAGATGCTGGTGGGGCTGGCCGTGCCCTGGCTGCGCCCCCTGAAGTACGGCCTGGCGGAAGAGGTGCTGGCCCAGGAGCAACTGGAGATCGCCCTCAACCGGCTCTCGCCCAACACCCTGTACGGCGAGGTGCTCCTGGCCCTGCTCTACCCCTCGGTCCGTTCTGTGGGATTGCTCCTGCCCTTCCAGCTGTACCGGGCGGTCCTGGGCAGCCCTCTGCCCCTGAGCGAGAGTCTGCTCCTGGTCTGGCCCCACCTGACGGGGCTGATCGGAGGCACCATCGTCCTCTTCGCGCTGGGGTATGTCCTCTTCCAGCGCCAGGAAATCCGCGCCTGAGGCCCCTCTGGGCGGGAGGCCGCGCGCCTGGCCTCCCGCCCAGAGAGCCCTTTCCGCCGTGCAGCCCCCTCTGCCTACCTTCCCCGCGTCCAGCCACGCACAGGGCGCGAGGTGAACCTCACCCTACCCCCGCCGCCTTCGGCGGCACCCCCTTCCCTCCGATGCGGGGGGAAGGGGGATGGGAGAGGTCGGTCTTCCCGCGTCCCCGACTCACCAACACAAGGTGCAACCGCAACCAGGATGGACTCCATTTGACAAATTCTCAAACATGTGGTATTATGTTACTGTAACGTTTCACCCCCTTTCTGAGAGTGCGCCCGAGGGAGAGGGCCAATGCCAGGCATCCGCGAGGTCGCGCAGCGCGCCGGGGTCTCCGTCGCCACGGCATCCCGGGTGTTCAATCAGACGGCTTCCGTGAGCCCCCAACTCACGGAGCGGGTCCTGCAGGCCGCCCGGGAACTGGGGTACAGCCCGGCGCGGAGCCGGCAGGGGGCTGCTCCTGGCAAGACCATTGGCCTGTGCGTCCCCAACGTCTCCCAGCATCCCTTCTTCGCCGACGTGGTGCGGGGCGTGGAAGACGTCTGTTCCAGCGCCGGCTACACGGTCATCCTGTGCAACACAGACCGTTTCGCCCAGAAGGAACGGGTCTACCTCCATATGCTGAGGCACCGTCGCGCCGCCGGGCTTGTCATCATCCCCGTCTCGGGCCAGGGGGACCACATCCGCGCCATCCTGGGGGAGGATTTTCCCATCGTGCTGGTGGACCGCCGCCTGGAAGACTTGGACGCCCCAGCCGTGCTCATTGACAACGTGGCCACCGTCCGGCGCGCGGTGGAGTACCTCCTGGGGCTGGGGCACCGGCGCATCGGCTTCATCATCGGCGAGCCGGACCTGCCCATGGTGCAGGACCGGTGCCGTGGCTACCAGGAAGCCCTTCAGGCGTTCGGCCTGGAGCCAGACCCGCGCCTGCTGGCCATGGGCATCTTCGCCGCCGAATGGGGTTACGAGGCCACGGTGCAGTTCTTCAGCCGGCCGGACCCTCCTACAGCCATCCTCAGCGGCAGCCTCAGCCTGACCCAGGGCACTCTCCTCGCCCTGCGGGACATGAACCTGCGCATTCCCGAGGATGTCTCGGTCCTCGCCTTTGACGACATCGTCTGGTTCCGCCTGCTGGATCCCCCTCTCACGGCCATCGCCCAGCCGGCCTACCGCATGGGGTCGCTGGCCACCGAGATCCTCCTGGCCATGCTGGAGACCGGCCAGCCGCCCAAGGAGAAGACCTTGTTCCTGGAGACTCAATTCCGCCTGCGGCAGTCGTGCGCGCCGCCCCGCTCAGAGGAGGTGCAGGGTCCTCTGGCCCTTCGGCTCTGTTGAGAAGGGGAGTGCACCATGCAACACTACTACACCATCCCTGCCGAGGAGTTCCACAAGTACAGCAAGGTCCAGTTCCACTTTGTGGAGACCCACCAGGACCTGTGCCGGGCCGTGGCCCGGGAACTCGTGGACCTCATCCGGACGAAGGCCGCCAGGGGCGAGATGGCTGTGGTGATCTTGCCTGTGGGCCCCCTGGATTTCGGAGCCTTCGCCCAGATGTGCAACGAGGAGGGGGTGCGCTGCGAGTCCCTGGTCATCTTCGCCATGGACGAGTACTGTGATGCCGACGGAAGGCCGATCCCAGCGGACCATCCCCTGAGTTTCCGCGCTTTCTTCCAGCGCAACCTGCTGGACAGGCTGGATGTAGACAAGCGTCTGCCACCGGACCAGCTGATCTTCCCCGACCCGGACAACCCGGACCAGGTGCGACGCAAGATGGAGCAGTACGGAGGCGTGGATGTCACCTATGGGGGCATGGGCATCAACGGCCATTTCGCCTTCAACAGCCCGCCGCTCACGGAGATGGACCTGGAGACGTTCAGGAACACCAGCGTGCGCGTCGTCAACCTGAGAGAAGGGGACATCGTGCAGATGGCCATGGGCGGCACGGGGGGAAACCTGGAGATCATCCCTCCCAAGGGATGCACCTTGGGCATGCGGGAACTCCTCGGGGCCAGGGCCATCCACCTGACCTTCATGCGTTCCTGGCATGCCGGGGTCCTGCGCCGCGCCCTGTTCGGCCCTGTGACCCCTTCCTTCCCTGGCTCCCTGGTGCAACTGCATCCGAACGTGAGGGCCACTGTGACCGCAGCGGCAGCGGCCCTTCCGCGATTGGACTTGTTGCAGAGCCCGGGCGAATAGAAGGTGCGGCCAATCCACGAAGAGAGGCTTGGAGGGCCTGGACCATGCTCATTGCAGAGGCCGATGGCAAGTGGACCTCCAGAGAGCGCACCCTTGCCGCCATTGCGCACCGGGAGCTGGACCGCGTGCCGGTCTACTTCACTGCGGTGCCGGAGCAGGTGGAGGCGCTGCGGCGCCACTTCGGCGTGGCGCCGCGCACGGACCTCCTCCGGCCCATCGGCTTCGGCGACTGGGTGGAGCCCCAGATCCTGGATGCCCTGGGCGTGGACGTGCGCCACGTCTGGCCCCGCTATGTGGGCCCTCCCCTGGAGCGGCGGGAGGACGGGACCTTCCGCGACCTCTGGGGGACCTGGTACAAGGTGGTGCGCCACGCCACGGGCGCGTACAACGAGGCTGTGGAACTCCCCCTGGCGGACGCCCGGACGGTGCGCGAGGTAGAGCAGCACTCCTGGCCCAAGGTGGAATGGTTTGACTTCCACGTGGTGCGGGAGCAGTGCGAGGCCTTCCGGGACTACGCCATTGTGGTCGGCTGGCCGGCCAACGTGGACTTCATCAACCGTGCGGCCCGCCTCTGCGGCTACGAGCGGGTGCTGGTGGGGCTTGCCACGGGCGACCCCGTGGTGCTGGCCGTCTTTGACGAGATCAGCCGGTTCTTCCTGGAGTTCAACCAGCGGTTCTTTGAGGCAGCGCGGGGCTATGCCAGCATCGCCTTCTACGGCGACGACTACGGCGGTCAGACCGGCGCGCTCATCAGTCCCCGGACCTACCGGGCCATCTTCCAGCCGCGCTGGGAGCCCCACATCGCCCAGGCCCGTGCCTTCGGCCTCAGGGTCATGCTGCACTCCTGTGGGAGCACCCGCGCCCTGATGCCCGACCTCATAGACACGGGCTTTGACGTCATCCAGACGGTGCAGCCAGAGGCCCAGGGGATGGACCTTGTGGAACTCAAACGGGAATTCGGCGATCGTCTGTGCTTCAACGGGGCCATCAGCGTGCAGCAGATCCTCCCCCGCGAGACGCCGGAGGGCGTGCGGAGGGAGGTGCGGCGGGTCATCCGCATCCTAGCCCCTGGGGGAGGCTACATCCTGGGCCCCACCCACAACATCCAGAGCGACACGCCGTTGGAGAACATCCTGGCCATGTACGAGGCGGCGAAGGAGTACGGGAAGTACCCTATCCAGGCGTGAGGGGGGCCCCGGATTGGACTGAAAAACCCGGGTAGGCGAGCAGTTCTGCCCCAGAACACGGAAAGGAGGTGAACCGAAGCCCTCAACCCTTCTGTCCCCGACTTTGCATGACATGCGAGCCAGAATCTCTTGAGGAGGAGCAAGATGTCCGGAAAGGTAAAGAGAAGAGCGTTTGCGTCGTTGGCGCTGATGGTCGTCCTTAGCATGGTCCTCTCGGCCTGCGCCGCCCCCACGCCGGTCGTGGTGGAGAAGGTCGTGGAG